>NZ_BAAHYK010000010.1:0-143817 GCF_054657595.1 Desulfocicer niacini | reverse complement strand
TTCATTTAAGTGCGCTATGTTTTTTGAGATATCATCTTTAATATTAATTTTTTTCTTTTGGTTTTCATCATGATGCTTCATGACTTTATGCAATTTTTTCATTTGGTCTTTTTTGATCAAATTTGTCGTAAAGTGAATTGGTTTTTCAATGAATCTTAAAATTTTAAAGAAAATTTTTCGCAATAAATACATAAGGATGGCTGCGAAGACTATTAAACCTACAACTTGAAGGTGATCAACAAGAATGTTTTCAAAAAGGTGGATTAGGTAATCTGATACAGTTTGGGAAAAAGTTTTAAGTATGTCTATCACTGATTAGTCTCCGATTAACTCTGTTATTTTTTCCTTAATAACTTTAGAATCAACATCATATTTGTAGAAAAAGCTAATATTAGGGTCAATTTTTTTGATTTTGTCATTTATTGAATATGAACTAGTTACAACACTAACAACTATTATGGGAGTTTTGGTGTCTTGTTGCCTTATATGTTTTATCAATTCAATTCCAAAATATATCTCTCGTATCTTCAATAAATCTTCTTTCGAGGTTACTTTTTTCCCGCTAGGCAAAATGATATCAACAACATACAAGTCAAACTGATTTGCTGCAATTTCTTCAATAGCTTTTTTATAATTGTCTACTCGTTTAATTGAATAATTTTCAATTCCCCGCGAAAACGTATCAAACTGGTTTTCTTCATCCTCTATCCATAATATAGATTTCATAAACAAATTCTCCTTATTTAAAGTAGTATGGAAGATTTATGGTCAACCTTGTTAAATAGGGGTCATTATATTCATCATCACCCTTTAAAATACTTTCGATCGTAACACTTCCTCTATGGGCCTCAATAATTTTTTTAACCTGGTACAAGCCTAACCCAGATCCGGTTCTATGTTTGTCAGATGATAATAATCCTCTAACATTTTCTTCAAAAATTTTTTCGATTTCCTCTGGTAGTATACCAATTCCATAGTTTGATATCTTTATCTGAAAGTGTGTTGCATGGTTGCTACATACAGTTTGAATAGTTCTTGGTTGCTCAGAACTTTGACCATAGTATGAATATTTGACAGCATTTTGGTATACGTTTATAAGGACTCTCATAATCAGAGTGCGATCTATGTAAATGTATCTGTTGTCCAGATTTATTTTTTTTATCTTCTCAAATTTTACGTTTTTTTCATCCCCCATTGAAAAGAAAATTTTCATTGCACAGAATAGTAATTTAATCATATTGCATCTTTTTATATTCAAATGGACATTTTCAAGGTTTAATGATGTAAAAATATTTTCAATGATGTTTGTAAACAAGTATGAATTGTTTTTAGCAGAAACTAATGTATTAATTATTTCATCTAATTTGTCTGATTCAAAAGTTATTTTTCCATCGGTTAGTGGTTGGTTACGCAGCTCATCTATAGCTTTTGATATAGTTCCTCTTACGGTAATATTGGGATCATGGAGTTCATGCCTCAGGAGGTTAATTTTTTTTATTCTATTGGTTGTGTGTTCAATTATGTCCACTAAGCTATTTTTAGCTTCAAGCAAACGGGTTCTAATCTGGTCATCGAAGTTTTCTATTCTTTTTACTGACGAATAAGCCTTCTTTATTCCTTGGATTGCATCTGGGTGGATTTCATATCGTTCTTTTAATTCACTTAATTTTAAATTGAATTGGCTATCTGATTTTGAGATATTATCACGTTTTGTTAATTTAACTTGTCCGGTTATTAATGATCCATAAAAAAAACCATCATGGAATATAGGTAGGGATATATTATATAGTCCACAGTGGCATCTTTTCACGACTGGGGCATCAGAACCATTAAAAAAGGCCGATGAAGTTCTATGCTCATGGTTACTCTCACATTCTTGCCTTAGAAGCGTGTTTTTTAAAAAAAATTCACATATTGGTGAAAATTTAGAACGATCCCCCCAGATTACCTTACCCGACCCATCATATAATGCTATTTGGAGATTTGTATCTATCTGGTATGATGTAAATATTTGATGAATTATGGACAAATTATTATCTGTTACAAACCCCCTGCTAAGCTCTTTATTAATGAGATCAGTCTCAGTCTCTGCCATGTTATTGATTCCTATTTTATGTAAATATTGTGTAGCCAGCTTGATAGTCCGCACCGCATTCTGGCGGTGTAGCCGCAAAAAAAATACGTTTAAGTTGAGTATGTTTGATTTTATTTGTCATCGGTTAGTTAATATTTTTCGTATTCGTCATAAATATAGATTCATAAAATCTGAAAAAGAATCGCGGAGCGCCGGAACAAGGAGCTGGACGCAGTCGGCACCGCGATTCACGGCGGCGCAGCCGCCGTGAACGCTGCACTTCAGCGAGCTGGGCGGCGAATCGAGACAGGCGGCCAGAAGGCTGAAGCGGTTGATAAAAGACAGCAGTAAACGAAGGCGCGCTCCCGCCCAGTCCGCTGCAAGTGCTTGTTCTCTCATCATATTCAACGCCGGTTCATGTTAGAGAAAGCCTTGCGGACCTTTGTCCGAGAGGGAGACGGCCTTGAAATTTGTTTTTGATTGAGACGGAAACTGCTTTTCAAAGTTGTGAAAACCTTCACCGAAGTGAGCCACCCGAAAAGAGACGGCAAGTCAAATAATCGAAAGCCTTCGATAAGGCGAATCACCCGAAAAGCGAATTCCTTCCTTCATATCTTCGATTTTCGAAAAGAGCAAAATAAAAACTTCCACAAGGCGAAAGTGTTTTTGTTCATGAAGGTGGTGGAAACAACCAACAAATCCTAATCTGTCCTGAGAGGCCATCATAGGAAGAGAACACTGCTCTTCTGCGGTCGCGCTTTTTGCGATCCGTAGCAAGAGCATGGTTGGGAAACAATTTAAAAGTACCGTTAGAAAACCGAATCAGATAACATCAAAATTGTCTATAATTTCAGTCATGACAGATTATTGCGATGGACAGGTATTTTCTTGTAAACGACGCCATAGGTCCTGATCACCAGGCGGCATCTCGCCCATAAACGGAAATCAAAAAACAATGAGACCATTGTATTTAGGACAATTTAATGTTCTTTTCCAACCAATGTTCCAAAGCATCAATACGAACGAAATGCGACAAAACTTCATAGGGAGGGTACCGCATCCACCAGTAAATATCTCGGCTCACATAAATTTCAACAATTGATAGAGAACTATCTGAATCAGCCTTAGGCCATTTCAATAATGTCCGTACCCTATCAAATTTTTCTTCAACAAATTTACGCCTACGTTCAATTTTGGCAAATTGACCGCGTTTGGATCCCCTACCAAAAATACGCTCTCGAAGTCTTCTGGCATCCTTTATACAAAACGGCGGTTGATTATATTTACACTCAATCAATAGCCATTTATTTTTATCGGGATAGTACGCTAAAACGTCGTAATCACCAACGTCTTCAAATCTTTCTTTTGGGAAACGTCTCTTAAAATCAATGCCGCGTTCAATATACGTGGCGAATCTTGAGCAAACTTCATAAGTTTTAGTTTCAAGGGATGATTCTATTTCTTTTTTAATATTTCGAATTGCAATTTTAATGTTTTTCCATTGAAAATCAGCAGGTAAATACCCATTAACTATTTGGCCCTTCCATATACTCAATGATTTATTTACGAATGTGGGGCCCCATGAAAGATTCATACCGTCTTGAGTTGGGACTAATGGGCGAATCGCATATCTATGACCACGTTTTCTGTGCTCCCAAACAGGTACATCAGATTCGACTGTATCTTTATTGATTAGACGACGTATTTTTTGGGGGTCAAGAGTCATAAAAGAAACAAGTTTTTCCGCATTTTTCTTATCCAAATTATCTATTGCACGGACTAACTCATTGATAATGTCATTCGGCTTGGCTGTATAGCGAAAAGCCAAATCAGACTTTCCCCTCGTAGTTTGCCAATGAGATAATACATGATGTGCTTCAAAAAAATGTGTAAAAGTGAAGCCTGTGTCCTTTATAAAAGCATCATCAAGAATAGATTGAACCTCTTTTACGCTTCGTATAAAATTTGCTTCATCTTTTTCATTCAATCCAAGCCCTAATTCAGCTTCAGACATTTCTAATGCAAATGCACGTTCCTTCTCCTTCCGATTTTCAGAATAAAATACTTCTGGAATATAAAAATCATTGATATTAAGCCCTGCAACTTCCAATTCGTTGTGAAGAATATCACTTGCTAAGTATAGAACAAATAACCAATCAATATTTGCCATCAATTTAACTACATCATCGGGGGTGGGATTTATTGCCCCAGAAGTTTGCAAACTTGCAGTGCACTCCAGAAGGTAGCGCAAATTCCTGGTATCTTTGATATAATTATCTTTTGTCTCCCATAGTTCTTGATTTCTATCATAATCGACCTCGTGTTCAAGGCTATGTCTTAATCGATTGATTTTTTCGTGGTACTTTGCAGTGTGGGAGTCTATCAGTTCTATAGAAATTTGTATTATTGAATCTCTTTCAAATCGATCTATTTTTCGATGGATGAACTTTCTATAGGAATCTCTTGAAGAGTCAATCATTTTCTTTGCTTCTTTTAATTCAAATCGTCCAGGTTTAAGCCCTTGCTCCTTTAAGACTATTGCCAAATCTTTCCGAGCTCCTTTATAATGCCTATCTTCGGGAATAATTGGATTAGCATGGTCTGGGGCATCGACCTCTCTTTGAACAGTTGTCAGAGAAAATCTGTGCTGTCTATTTTTCGTTTTTTCTAAAGAAAGAGTGACTTGATCATCAATGGTTTGATTTATTCTTTTTGAAATATTTGAGAGCCATTGTATCAGGGAGTAGGACTCAAAGGATGCATCTAAAGGTTTTTTCAGTTTTGAAAAAACCATAGACAAATTCACATCGATAGACACCTCAACCGTATTCTTTTTATCTATTACCCTCCAATTTGAAAACAGTTCTTTCCTATGATCTCCGTTCCCATTTTCGCCTTCTTCTGAGATTAAAGCATCTTTATTCGGAAAACACTTAGTAACAATGCTTTTATTCTTAAAAATTGGAACTTCATGAATTAAACCTGCTCTTTCGGAGATGGAGTCTGCAAGACAATGAGCAAAAAGTCCAAGAGTGCGATTATTTGCTTCATCATATAGATCTACCTCTATTCGAAAAAGGAAATGAATTCCACATTGCCCTATCGAAGTGTACCACGAATACCAATACCCGCATTTTGTAGATAAACATTTCAAACGATGGTTTTCTGAATCAATAATAGTCCAGTTATATTTCTCACCATATGGTAAGCTTACAGGAGCGTTCTTCCAAAACTCACTTAGTTCTTCATAGCGCCAATTAGATCCTGTATGAGGATCTAAAAAGAGCATATCTGGGTTTATTGCCCCATCAATCAAAATCTCGTTATTGTTGCGGAAAGATCCTAACTTGTCACTAAGACCAGACATTGGCAGCATCAAATTTTTGCTTTCATCAACATAGTCCCAAAAACGACTAAGCTCTGAAAAATCTTTTATTGAATCAAATAATGTTACAAAATCATTAAGAAAAACAATTTTCGATAATTCTAACTTCGGAGGTTCGTGAAATCGTGTATCTAAGGAGGTTGAAACTGCAACAGCTAAAATGCGAACGTCTTTAACAACTCCTGAGGTACAAAGTTTAAGTGCTTGGTTTGACTCTTTGACAAGAACGCCCCACTCCCCGCCACCCAATATTAACTTTTTTACATCCCGCTCAATCTGAACCAAAGAAGTTAGTTGTTTTTCATGAATTACTACAACGAACTCAATCCATGACTCAAAAAAAATAACAGATGCAAAGGTATAAGGAAGTTGAGAATTTTTTGATAAAAGCATAAATGGATCTGTAAAGATTTTCCGTTTATCCATTCGTTGCTTTAAATATTGTGCTATATTTCGAATTACTGTGATATCAATATTGCTATTCTTGGGATCTATACGATCAGACCAAAATTGAACCACCACAGACAAAGCGGACCGCAAAGAAACGGGATACAAATCACCAGCAATGTCAATAAAAATTGCGGGCAACACTCCCCCAGTCATAACTAAATTACTGAATTGCGTCATGGTTTTTACAGAATTGATTGACCCCTGCTTAATTATCAAATCAGGGGTGAGTTTCCAATTGTCGCAGAAGTTATCTTTTGTTGTTGATAGAGTAGTATAACATTGCTGCCAAAAAGACTCTGATGGTGTTGAAATGTCTCCAGGTGAGATACCTACGATATCTCCGACATCTTTCCTGTTAATGTTTGAAATCACATAATTTTGAATTTTCTGAGCTATAACAAGATCGGCTATAGCATTTTCATTCGAACTATTACATATTTTAAAGGCTTCAACAAAATCAACAATTCGCTCTACAGGACCGCCATAAAAAACATTAGATGGCGTTCCTTGAATTAATGTTTTTATATCCCCCCAATCTGGTTCTGGGAGGTAATCTTCAAGCATAATGAAATTCGGCAGGACCTCATACACCTTTTCAATAAACTCTTTGAAGTTGGCGTAAGATTCTATTTTTACTTTTGGGTTAAATTGATTAGAGCTCATTGAAGCAAATGTTGCTAATGCGAACCAGTGCTTTACAGGGCTTCCTATATTGGGTAGCCACAGTTCAGAAACACCAAGCGATAGCCAGATGTCAGTTGCATTATATTTAGAAAAAAGCTTTTTGAGTTCAATACCAGGTTCCTTCAAACTATCTTCGCTAGACTCTCCACTAAATGAAGCATTTGGAAAAGTGATCATTTCCTGATTATGATCCGGACTTATGGAAGCATTCTTCCTTGCTCTATTTTGTTTTTGTTGTATAGCTTTCTTTTTTTTGATCGCACTGCTTTTTTTACGCTTCTCATGTTTTTTTTGTCGATTTTTACTTTGTTTTTTCTTTTTCATATATATAGATCCATTATCATTTCTGAAAAACGGCTGTGGCTTGCCAAAATGCGATCATGCATAATATCAAGGGAATACAGGCTTTCCAAAATTTAATCAGCCTTATTCCACACTCCCAAAAAAGAACAAGTACTTGTGTGGTTCTGTGTAACTCACTTCATTATGATTTATTTGTTATATTTGACAATAATATATAAGTCAAGTATAGTTTTTTCTAACTGGATAACACCATAATTTGAATATTATCGGGATTAGATACCATGATCAAAATGCCAGAGGCACTCCGCAAAAAATATGACCACTTGTTAGCGACTGGCAGTGTTCCGTCAAAGGAATATGCTGCATATAAGAAATGGCTGCTTTTTTATCTGGATTTTTGTAAAAAATACAATCACCCTTATGCTGAGCCCAAAAGCCTTTTATTATTTTGTGATAAACTGAAAGAAAAACACCAGAATGATTCACAGCGCTTGCAGGCTAAGCTGGCAGTAAAATTATACTATTCCGGTTTAAGTCAAGAATCCAGAAGACCTCCTCCTTTATACCAGGTGCACCATGTTCAGGAGAAAACAAATGGGCATATCATTGGAGAGCAAACCCACCACCCATGGAACATTGCCATGGAAAAGCTAAAAAATGAAATCCTGGTCCGCCATTACTCAAAAAAAACATTAAAGGCATATTCCCTGTGGGCAGAGAAATTTCGTTATTTTATTAAAAATAAATTGCCGGAAAATTTGACCCCTGATGATGTAAAGGACTTTTTAACTTTTCTTGCGGTGAAGAAAAAAGTTTCTGCCTCTTCCCAAAATCAGGGTTTCAACGCATTACTGTTTTTTTTCAGGCACGTACTGAAAAAAGAATTCGGTAAAATTGAAGGTGTTGTCCGTGCAAAAAGGAAACCCTATATTCCGGTTGTCCTTTCCTGGGAGGAGATTGATCGTATTCTTCAAAATTTAAAATATCCATATGACCTTATTGTAAAAATGTTATATGGCTGTGGGCTTCGGCTGTCGGAATGCATGGAACTGAGAATCCATAATTTTAATTTTGATCATCATGTGCTGACCATACATGATGGGAAAGGCAAAAAGGATAGAACGCTACCTCTTCCGGAATCAATCAGCGATGCCCTGCAAAATCAAGTCAATTATGTGATTGAACTGCATGAGGCAGATTTAAAAGTCGGCTATTCTGGTGTTTTTATGCCGGACAGGCTTGAAGAAAAGTATAAAAATGCTCCCAAGGAATTGATATGGCAATGGTTTTTTCCGGCCAAGACCTTGACCTTTATTGCAGAAACAAATGAATACCGGAGGTATCATCTGCATGAAACCCATGTCCAGAAAGCGATTAAACGAGCAGTGAACAAATCAAAAATCCTTAAGCGGGCAAGTGCCCACACCTTTCGGCACAGTTTTGCCAGTCATCTGCTGGCGGCCAACTATGATATCCGCACCATACAGGAGATGTTGGGACACAGTGATGTTCGAACGACAATGATCTATACTCACACGGTAAGGTCAAGAACTATCAAGGAATCAAAAAGCCCGCTTGATTTCCACTTAAATGAATTATAAAGTGGTGTAAAATTTGGAAAACTTATAACGCATGAGTTAACAAAGAGAGAGTGGATGGAAATCAAGTCGCATGACAAAGACAGCCGTGATGATGCACCTTTGTTCCTGGAGGGGATAAAGGTCTTTTGGTACGGCGTTTTTTATGCAGGCCCGGGGCCCGGGGCCATTTGGAAAATCTGGGGGGCAAGGTGATCCGTGGGAGGTAAATAAAACAACGTGGCGATTTACAAAAAACGAACATTTTGGATACCGGGTATAGCCGCCTTTGTGCTGTTTGCTGCAATGATGTATTTTCGGTTGGGTTTTCATCACAATGCTGTGAATGTAAAGGATACTTTCCTTTCTTCTGCCATGCAAACACAACAGATTCCGGGTGAAACTTGGATGAATATCTTCCAGAATGACACCAAAATTGGCTATAGTCACCGCCGGCTGACCACCGCCGGTGGGGGGGGCTATCTCATTGATGAAAAAACGGTGATGAACATAAACACCATGGGGCTGGTCCAGGAAGTCATGGTGACGTCCTCAAGCATCACAAGCCAGGATTTTGCATTGGAAGCATTTAAATTTTCCATTGCGTCGGGAACCTTTCATTTTGTCGTCAACGGACAGGTGAAGGAAAACAGCCTTTTTCTTTATACCCATTCCGCCACCGATGCCGGTGGGGCAGGGGAGGTAAGTACCCTTAAAATACCCCTTGAAAATCGACCCTATCTCCCCAGTGCGATTCTTCCTGCCACGGTGGCATCCGGCCTTAAGCCCGGCAACGAGATGACGCTTTTTCTGTTTGATCCCTCCACCATGGGGCAGGCCCCTGCCACAGTAAAAATGGTGGGTTCAGATCCCATTGTTATCAATGGTGAAAAAATAGCGGCACAGAAAATCACATTGTCCTTTAAAGGGGCCAGTCAATCGGCTTGGGTGGATGCAAAAGGGTTGATACTGAAAGAGCAGGGCATGCTGGGCATCACCCTTGTGAAAACCACCCAAAAGGAGGCCATTGGGGATATTAATCCAGAAGGCATGGCTGATTTAACCACGCTGGTGTCCGTGCCCTCCAACGTAACGTTTCAGGATCCGGGTGCACTTACAAAATTACAAATCAAGCTGACTGGCGTGGACATAAAACAAATGTCATTGGCTGCCAGGGGGCCGTCACAGCATCGTCAAACCTGGAGTCAAGATATTTTAACCATTGAAAAAGAAGTTCTTGGCAACTTACCTGCCGCTGTCACATCTAAAAAAATCGCCGGGGTGGATGAAAAATTTATTTTACCAGGGCCATTTGTCCAATCCGATGACGCGCAGATCCAGCAAATTGCCCGGCGGCTGGTGTTTCCTGACAATACCCCCCTGGAAAACATTGGGCGGCTGGTGGGCTGGATTCAGGCCAATATTCGGAGACAACCGGTGATTTCCCTGCCCAATGCCCTCTCCACTTTAAAAAACAGGGTGGGAGATTGTAATGAACATGCGGCCTTGATGGCGGCTTTTTGTCGTTCTGTGGGTATCCCTGCGGGCATTGAGGCGGGGCTGGTGTATCTCAATGGACGTTTTTATTACCATGCCTGGAATACGGTGTTTGTTGGACGATGGATCACCGTGGATGCCCTGTTTAACCAGATTCCGGCAGATGTCACCCACATCTCTTTGACGGCGGGTTCCCAGGAATCCCAGCTTGACTTGATGGGGATGATGGGAAAGATAAAACTTGAGGTGCTGTTCTATGAATGACCGGAGATAAACGTGATTGAACTGAAAAATTTAACCAAAAAATATGGAAAATTCATGGCCGTGGAGGGGTTGAGCCTTGTGGTACCCCGGGGCGAGATTTTTGGTTTCATCGGTCCCAACGGAGCCGGAAAAACAACCACCATAAGCATGATGGCAGGCATTCTGGTCCCCACCTCCGGGGAGGTAAGCATTTGTGGCATTGATATGCTGACATCTCCCCGGGAGGCCAAAAAGAAAATCGGTTATATCCCGGACAGGCCCTATCTTTATGAAAAACTCACCGCCATGGAGTTCTTAAAGTTCATGGGAGATCTGTACGAAATGGATCCTGATGGATTTGAACACCTTGCAGAATCAAGCTTAAAGCAATTTTCCCTCCTGGACTGGGCCGATGAGCTCATTGAATCTTTTTCCCATGGTATGAAACAGCGTCTGATCATGGCAGCAGCCCTGATGCATGACCCTGAAGTGGTGGTGGTGGATGAGCCCATGGTGGGGCTGGACCCCATTGCCATCAAGATGGTGAAACAGCTGTTTCGGGAACTTGCTGCCAAAGGTGTTACCATTTTTATGTCCACCCATACCCTGCAGGTGGCCCAGGATGTGTGTGACCGCATTGGGGTCATTCACCGGGGACAGCTCATTGCAAAGGGAACCATTGGCCAATTGAGAGCCCTTGCCAGTTCCGATGGGGGAGATCTGGAACAGGTATTTATGATTTTAACGGAGGAAAAGGGCGGTGGCGTGTAATAATATACAAACACTTTTAAAGCCCAGGTGGTGGGGCACCCTGAACCAGGCAAGGGGAGAAAAACGAAAGGCCGGGATCGTAAAGTTTATGATCATCGGTGGGTTGGGCGCAGGGTTTTGGGTGGGGGCATTGCTAATTTGCCTGCGGATGCTGCGATATTTCAGCGGTGTGGAGGAACTGGGGGACATCCTTGCCTGGAAATTTCTTTCCATGGTCATCGTCACCATTTTTTCTTTGCTGATTTTCAGCAGTATTTTAAATTCCCTGTCCAAACTGTATCTGGCAAAGGATCTCAAGCTGGTCCATGCCATGCCGGTGGAGGGCTATACCATCTTTCTGGCCCGGTGGTTGGAAATCACCCTGGACAGCTCTTGGATGGTTATTTTGTTTACTCTGCCGGTGTTTGTTTCCTATGGTGTTGTGTATGATCCGGGGATGTTTTTTTACCTCACAGTGCTGGCATCCCTGGTGCTGCTTTCCTTTGTGGCATCGGCTCTGGGGGCATTTTTGGTGATGGGGGTGGTGGTTCTGGTCCCAGCCAGCCGCATCCGCACCATTTTTGTTTTTCTGGGATTGTCTGTTTTTATTCTGCTTTATGTTGCCCTTCGCATATTGCGGCCAGAACGTCTGGTGGACCCCGACGCTTTTTCTGCAACGCTTTTTTATTTTAAATCCATGACAGCCCCTTCCTCTGCCTTTTTGCCCAGCACCTGGTGTTATGATGCCGTGATGGCGGCATTGCAGGGGGCAGCTTTTGAAGCATTTTTTCACATGGGGTTATTGTTAAGTTTTGTATTGGTGATGATCTTTGTGCTGATGTTCACAGCAGATCTCATTTATTTTAAAGGCGTGTCCCGGGCCCAGACATCGGCGGCAAGGGTGTTTGTGAAAAGACGATTGGAACTTCCCCTTTTTCGGCGGTTCAGTGCACCGGTGAAGGCCCTGGTGACCAAAGAGATCAAAACTTTTTTCCGGGATCAGACCCAGTGGTCACAGCTGTTTCTCATCGGGGCGTTGATGGCCATCTATATTTATAATTTCAAGGTGCTGCCCCTGGACAGATCCCCCATTAAAACCCTTTATCTCCAAAATATTTTGTCATTTCTCAACATGGGGCTTGCCTTTTTTGTGTTAACGGCCATCACCGGGCGCTTTGCCTTTCCCGCCGTCAGTATGGAAGGTGAGGCCATCTGGCTTATACGATCAAGTCCGGTATCGCCCCGTTCTTTTTTATGGATCAAATTTTTCATGTACCTGGTTCCCTTGATGGGGTTGACCCTGCTGTTGATCATCGCCACAAATATTTTGCTTAACGCCGTTCCCTTTATGATGGTGCTTTCCTGTATAAATACCGTTTTAATGGTGCCCGGTGTGGTGGCGCTTGGCATTGGCCTTGGAGCTGCATTTCCCTCGTTCAAGTCGGAAAACCCCGCACAGACCGTCACCAGCTATGGTGGTCTTTTGTTCATGATTTACAGTGCCATTTTCATCGGCGGGGTGATTGTGCTCCAGGCCGGACCGGTTTATGCCATTCTTGCCACCCGGTTCCGGGGAGGGGAGTTGTCCGGGCTCACGGTTTCGTGGACTGTTTTCTCCTTTACAGCATCGTTTTTAATCTGCATTATAATGGTTGTGCTACCGCTTCGGTTTGGTGAAAAAAGACTTGTAAAACATTTGTACCATTAGTTCGGGGAGTTGTTTCAATTCCTTCACGGGTCTGGCTGTGGTGGTAGCGTAAAAAATTTATGGCTGATGACTGCCAAAATGAAAGGGAAAAAATGAAGGAGAGAGTTGAGATTCAGTTTGAAAAGGGGACCCTGGAAGGGGTTGTTCAGGGCGCTGAAAAACAGCGTGGGGTGATTATAACCCATCCCCATCCGGAATATGGCGGAAACATGAATAACCTGGTTGTCAGAAGCATTGAGCAGGCTTATCTTGACAATGGCTATGCAACCCTGCGGTTTAATTTCAGGGGCACGGGAAAAAGCACCGGTGCCTATGACACCTTTTTTGATTTATGCGCGGATGTGAAGGCCGCAGCGTCCTTTCTTCAAGATCGCGGCATTTTAAATCTTGCCCTTGCCGGATATTCTTTTGGTTCCTGGGTGAATGCCCACACGGCTTTTGAAGAAAAGCCATTACTGCATCAATTGCTGGTCTCGCCTCCGGTGAGCTTCATGGATTTTACAGATGTCCAGGGATTTGCCTGCCCTGGATTTGTGATTTGCGGTGACAGGGATGAATACGCGGATATGATTGAATTAAATGAGCATCTGAAACGGTGGAATATTTCCTCATTTGAACAAATAAGCGGATGCGATCATTTTTATTCCGGCATGCGTGAATCTTTGTATGATAGTCTGGTTCGCTGTGCATTTTAAGAATCAGGGATTTTAGCTGCTAATAAATCAAAACGGGTGCTATTTGGTAAGATTGGGAGTAAATAGCATGGCTGTTTTTTTATAATCTATGCCAGACCCCCTGAAACACCACGGGCAAACCCGGATGCCATCCGTGGTTTGCCCGTGATATGTATTGCTGATTTTCAAGAACCATGGCGCAGGGCGATTTTTTCAAACATCAAGGCGATACCTTCATTCATCGTATAATTGGATTCAATGTCAAGGGTATCATCGGAGGTGTCATCAAAATAGATGTGAAGCCCAGACTCAAGACCCTCTTCGGGTTTCCAATAACAGACCATTATGGGAAAAAGGGGCAGGGGATGCAAAATGATTGAAATATCTGAATCAATATTGCTGACGATTTGCTTTCCATCAAATATTTCCAGCATGTCTTTGAACAGATCTGTATAGGTATCGGCAACCCGTTTTAAGGGTTTTTCACAGCGTTGTTGAAAATGGGCATATCTCGAAGGCCCGCCTTTCAGTTCCCGAAAGGTGATCCAGTTTCCCCGGGGGGGCTTACCCGATGCGTTCAAGATATAGTTCAATGCCGGAACCACCATATATGCATTGATATGTACCTCAGAAGAGAGGTTTCCCCTGGTATCGATACCGAATTCCTTGCCAAAAATTTTTATGGTCAGTTTATTGTTGGAAAACTGTGCCCCCAGACGCCTGGCTGCTTGTGAAAGATCAATTGACGCTATTTTTTGTTTCAGCATTTCAATGGCTTCTGCCTTATATTCATCAACGGTATTGGGTTTTTCTATTGCTCCCCCATACCGCTGCACCACTTCTTTGTCCAGATAAGGACATGCCTGTATCGGCTTTTTTTCCTTAAACACAGCCACAGCAAATGCCAGGCAGGTTTGTTCATTGCATTCTCTACAGTTGGAACCATTCAACAGCTTATAGATTTCCATGGGATTATTAATCTGTGACATTCAAGAATATTCCTTTTTTAATTTTTTTTACCCATGTGTGGCAGCCAGCTTTTCAAACATATTAGCAAGCCCCGTGCCAAGCCTGTAAATGCTTTCAATGGGTAGATTTTTATCCGCCGTGGTATCGAAAAAAAGGTTCAAATCCGATTCCATACCTTCTTCTGGATTGTTATAGCAGATGAGCATGGGTAAAAGTGGCAAGGGTTTGATGATCAGGGATATGTCTGCATCATAATGATTTTCAACGGGTTTACCGTTGAAAATTTCAATGATGTTTTCAAAAAAAGAGGGGCTTGAGTCCGCTATCTTTTTAAATCGCTTAACGCATTGATGCTCAAAAAAACGGGACCAGTCCATGGATGTCTCAAGTTCCCGGAACGGAACCCAGGTCTCTGTCAATGCCAGTCCTTTGCCGAAAAGGATGTAATTCAAAACGGGTGGGGCAATCCAGGGATTGACGTGAATATCGGTGGATATTTCCCCATTTGTGTCAACGTTTAAATTTTTTCCCAGGATTTTAATGGTCAACCTGCCATTGGAAAATTTTCCACCCAGTATACCGGCCCTGGACGCAAGGTCCGTTTGTTTGATTTTTTCTTTTAAACCGGCCATCACTTTCAGATAATCCTGCTCAGGCCCGGACTCTCTTTTATTATCTTTATCAGCGTAGGCCTTAAGTGTCTTTTCATCAATATATGGACAGTCACTTAAAGAAACCTGGCCTTGAAATACCGCTGCAGCAAAGGCAAGGCAGGTGGCTTTATTGCATTTACGGCAATTTGTTTTTTCCAATAATTTAAAAACTTCCATGGTGTTGTTGAATTTTGCCATATCAATGGGACTCCTTATTTTTGTTCAGCTCTACAACGCTTTTGGGGGCTGTCCACATCATGGGCCCCCGTTAGTGCTTGTCCTCAAATTATTTGTACATTTTTATCGAGACATCATGGGTAATTAAGATCACCACGATCCATGATTTTTCAAGTTATTTATGGGCAGCGATTTATAATTGTTGGTTCAACGGGGTCAGGCTTGAGTTATTGACGTTATGGACCACAGTCTGTGGAAACGCCAAAATCAAATATTATGCCAATAATGCAAGCCTGACCCCTTTCCACAAAAAATGGCCGATGTTATGAGCAAGCTCCAAGTTTTATAACATTAGCACCACTTCAATAATAGCCGCTTTTTTCATTTTTTTGACCTCGCAGAAGTTGACAACTCTGTGGCGGAGTTTTTTTTACTGTGATATGCTCTTGGCCAGTTTTTTACTATGGATTTTCGGCATCCATCATATTCACTGGAAAGTGATTTGCACTTTTTAAAGGAATCGGTCTTAAATAAGTTGCCCATTGTGCTATATCCAGGAGCGCGGACGTTCCGTCCGCATATCTGCATGCCTTGTAAAAATGCAGACGAGAGGTCCGCGTTCCCAGGTAGGGACATTGCTCTATAAAACGGGAATGATGGGTGCCGGATTTTAAAATAAGTTTAAATAAGGAGAAAGATAGCAATGTCAGAGATTACCTCGTCATATGGATGGAACGCCTCAATGGGAATGTCCCTACATGATAAGATCCGTCAAGATATGAAGCATGCCATGATCAACAAAGAAAACACTGTCCGGGACACCATGCGCCTTATTATGGGATCCTTTCCTGATCTGACGGTTTCCATGACCCTGGAGAGCGGAAAGAAAACCACCCGGGTGAAAAAACCAGAGGAGATCACAGATGATGATATCCTGGACATCATCCGTAAGTTTGCCAAATCCGAAAAAACGGTGCTTGAGATTAAAAAAAAGACCACCTCGGATTATCTGGAGCTGTTAAATGCCTATCTGCCCCAGATGGCAACCTCCGCTGAAATCAGGCAATGGATACAGGATAACGTTGACCTGTCTCAGTTTAAAAGTCCCATGCAGGCCATGGGAGCCGTCATGAAACATTTTGGAAAACAGGCCGATGGTAATGAGGTGAAAGCGGTATTAAAAGATATGTAAACATACATGATTGTAACCACCTGCCGCAACGAATAATGATAATGGCATGTTTCAACCTTGTTTGGTGCAGTTGGTTACGGGGTATATTCATAAACGGGAACGAAAAAGGGACTTGCTCATAAGATGGACCATGCTGGGGAGGTGACCGTCAATTATGACGGGTGGCCCAACTTATGACCAAACCTCAAAAAGTTATTTTGATGTGAGGGGGGAGTGAATGTCATATAAGCGTTTACTTATAAAAAAAATTCTTGAAACCGATGAATCAATCGATAAAAAAATTCTGGCCCTGATTGAGCATGAAGAAAAGAATGCTGAAGCCGAGGAAATGAAAGAAGCCGTTATTTCCATGGAGGATCGCGAACACGAACGAAAACCTGTTGACCTGGATGCAGATATTGATACCGGAAAAGCCCATATCAAGGCCACTGCCCAGGATGTGTCCCTTTGCGGAGCTTTTATACGTACACAAGAAGCCATAGATAAAGGCGAAAATATTGCTATTCGCTTGATCAGCGGGGATGGTGAAGAATTTGAATTTATATCAGAAGTGGTCCGGAAAGAGCCTTCGGGTATTGGTATCCTGATTAAAAATATCAGCAGTTCTCATAAGGAGCGATTCCATAAATTTCTGGAAAAATTATAAAGCAATGTTCCGGTTTTATTATTTCGGCTTGATCTCATCAAATCCTGACAAAAATGTTATAAATTTCATTGACTTTATCTTGAAAATAGCATCAAGTATTTCAGGGTAGGGCGTTATTTTATTAATAATAATAAGTATCAGAAGGAGAAAGAGATGAAAAAGACATTTTTTGCTGTGACATTGATTTTCATGTTTCTGATGACAGGCCTGGCTCAGGTTTCAGCCGAAACCCTTGAGCTGCTTACCTGGAAAGGCTACGCACCCAAGGTTCTGGTGGAGCAGTTTGAAAAAGAAACCGGCATCACCGTTAAGGCCACCTTTACCAACAATGAAGAGATGATTGCCAAGCTTCGTGCCACAAGGGGAGCAGGCTTTGACCTTGCCCAGCCCAGCCAGGACAGGATTTCATCAGTGCAGGAAAAATACAATATTTATCAGCCCCTGGACTATTCAAAAATCAATGCTGCACAGATTATTCCCTCCATGCTCAATGCCGTTAAAAAAAATACCCTGGTGGAGGGCAAAAGCCATGCAGTTCCCTTTTGCTGGGGAACTTCCGGCCTCATCGTAAATAAAAAAATGGCCCCGGATGCCACGGATTACAGTGCGCTTTTTGACAAAAAATATGCCGGTAGAGTCAGTTACCGCCTGAAACGGCCCACCCTGATTGCCACAGCATTTTCCCTTGGGGATGATCCCTTTGCAAAATATGCAGATGTCACCGCCTATGAAGCATTGATGAACAAGGTGCAGGACAAACTGGTGGAAGGCAAACCCCTTGTGAAGAATTACTGGGCCAACGGCGATGCCCTGCTTCAGTCCATGCGATCCGAAGAGGTGTATGTGGCCATGGCATGGGACAACGGTGGATGGAAACTCCACCAGGAAAACCCGGATATTGATTTTGTGGCACCTGCAAGCGGTGCCCTGGGCTGGATTGACACCTTTGCCATTCCTGCCAAGGCCAAAAATGTGGATGCGGCCTACAAATGGATCAACTTCATGTTAAAACCGGAAAATGCGGCCATTTTCACCAACATTGAAAAATGTGCCACGGCCTCCGACGGGGCCATCAAGCTCACCGATGCTGCTGTGCGGGATAATTTTGAGCGCTGTTTTCCCCAAAAAGACATTGACAACATCAACTGGTATCCCCCGGTACCGGCCAAACTGGAATCCATTGAGGGTATGATCCTTGATAAGGTCAAAGCGGCCAATTAACAAGTGTAATTATTCGGCCAGTACCTCATCAGATTCACCTGTATGGGGCACTGGCCAAACCGTCACATTATCAACCCGAATATTTAATAATCCGTACTGTGCCCGGGCAGAAATGGCTTGATTTTTGATCTGTTTCCATGTTTTTTCCGGGTCCCATTCACTTTGATGATCCCGTTTCCTTAACCATCCTGTTCGGACCAGCGGGGACGGGGACAGGTTTAGGATAACTATGCACACTGACCTTTCTGTACAAAACGTTACAAAGAAATTTGAACGCTTCACCGCCGTGGATAATGTGTCCTTTGAGGTGGAGCAGGGACGGTTTTTTTCCATACTGGGTCCATCAGGATGTGGCAAGACAACCCTTTTGCGCATGATTGCAGGTTTTACAGAACCCAGTCAGGGGATCATTGCCATCCGGGGCAACAACATGCAGGGCATCGCCCCCAATAAACGGCCGGTGAACCTTATTTTCCAGCACCTGGCCCTTTTTCCCATGATGAATGTGGCACAAAATATTGCCTTTGGCCTCCAGAGACAGGGCTGTGCTAAGGCTGAGATCCAAAAAAAAATTGATACCATCCTGGATCGAGTGGGCCTTCCCGGATTCCAGGATAAAAAAATAGACCAGTTGTCCGGGGGCCAGAAACAACGGGTGGCCATTGCAAGATGCCTGGTGCTGGAACCCACGGTTTTACTCCTGGACGAACCCCTGGGAGCCCTGGATCTAAAGCTTCGGGATCAGATGAAGGTGGAGCTGAAAAAGCTTCAGGCCAAGGTGGGCACCACCTTTGTTTACATTACCCATGATCAGTCCGAAGCCCTTGTGATGTCCGACTACGTGGCTGTGATGAACAGGGGGAGGTTCGAGCAGGTGGATACCCCCCAGAATCTCTACAACCATCCCGCCACCCCCTTTACCGCACAGTTTGTGGGGGACAACAATGCCTGGTCCGGTACCATTACAGCAATGTCAGACACCCGGGCCACCCTGGTGACCCCAGACGGCAATACCTTCATCGTTAACACCGGTGATCGTGGGTTTTCCATAGATGCCGGGGTGGATCTTTTCTTGCGACCCGAAGCCATGGTGATTCAGCCTGACCCCGCCATGGATCAACTGAACCGGTTTGAGGTCATTGTAAAGTCTATTCTCTTTGACGGAGCCAACAGCCGACTTCTGGCCACCCCCATAAATTCGGAAAAAGAACTCATCATTGCGCTTCCCCAGAACCGACAGTTTGACCATGTGCGTCCTTTGGACAAACTTGAAATCGGGTGGTATGAGGCCTCGGGGATCTGCTTTCCGGAAAACGAGGCCCAGCCATGAAAAATCAAAGCCGGTGGTATCTGTTTTTTTTCCTTAGTCCCATTGTGCTGTGGCTTTTTCTGCTCATTGTGCTGCCCCACATTGATCTTCTGATCATGTCCTTCCGGGTGGAGAATGGTGCCGGAGACATGGTGTGGAGCCTTGGCAATTATCTAACCTTTTTCTCCGAGCCCATTTACTGGGCCACCTTTGCCAGGACCGCAGTTTACTCCATTCTGGTGACGGTGCTGACCTTTGTCATTGCCCTGCCAATTTCCTTTTACATTACCCACGTAGTGTCCCCAAAGTTTTCTGGATTTCTCATGCTGCTGCTGCTTTTACCCTTCTGGGTCAGTGAGCTGGTAAGGGTGTATGGCTGGATGATTCTGTTGAGGGAAAGCGGAGTGATTAATCATTTTCTGGTGCAGTCGGGGATCTTGAATAAACCCGTGGAGATGTTGTACAACGATGCCACCATGATTTTAGGATTGGTTTATACCTCCATGCTGTTTATGGTGGTGCCCCTGATATCGGTGCTGGAAAGCCTTGACAAATCCCTTATAGAGGCGGCCTTTGATCTGGGGGCCAACATGTGGATTGTCCTTGTGAGAATCATCATCCCCCATGCCATGCCGGGCATTGTTTCTGGCTCCATTGTGGTGTTCATGCTTACGCTTGGCAATTATCTCACCCCCAATCTCATGGGGGGAAAGAATTCTTTATGGTTCACCGAGCAGATTTACAACCAGTTCATTGCAAGCTTTAACTGGAACCAGGGCAGTGCCTTTGGATTTTTGCTTTTGATTCTGTCTTCCCTGATTATCTGGCTGGGCTTGAAACTCTCCGGGCAGAAGCTTAGCAAGGTGGTGAAATGATACGAACTCTTCCCAAATCAAAGACCTACTCCTTTAGCTTTACCCTTTATGTGGTATTGTATTTTGTTTTTCTCTTTGCTCCCCTTGCCGTGACATCCATTTTGGCATTCAATGATTCCCAGTTTCCGGCGTTGCCCTGGAACGGGTTTTCTCTTGACTGGTTTTTTGCCGACACCTCATCCCGGGTGGGAATTTTCCATGATCGCATGAATCTTGACAGCATCTGGGTCAGTGCCCAGACCGCTTTTTTTGTCGCCATCCTGGCAACGTCCGTGGGGACCCTTGGGGCATTTTTATTTGAGCAGGAAGATTTTAAATTCAAGCAGCTTTTGTATTTTCTCATGCTCTTGCCCCTGGTGATACCCGGGGTGATCCTTGGCATATCCATTTTACTTTTTTCCAATACCCTGGGGATGTTTTTTGAATCCGCCTTTAATCTGGATGTGGGCCTGTTCCGGCCGGGGTTCTGGCTGGTGGTGTTGGGGCAGTTTTCCTTTATCACCACCTTTGTTGTTCTTGTGGTATCGGCCCGGCTGAAAAAATTTGACCGGACCCTGGAAGAGGCAGCTCTGAACCTTGGGGCCAACCGCCTGGAGGTGATCTGGTATATCACCTTAAAATTTTTGCGGCCAGTAATCGTGGGGGCAGGGGCCGTGGCCTTTCTCATGTCCTTTGAAAATTTCAATACCACCCTTTTCCTGGTGGGCTCCCAGCCTACACTGCCCATCAATCTTTATCTCCAGGTGCGTGACGGCAGCACCCCGGTGATCAATGCAGTCTCTTTTCTTCTGATCCTTGGCACTTCAATTCTGGCCGTTGTAAATCTTTATTTGAGCAATAAACATAAATAAATTTGGCGTCCTTCAAATCAGCTGCAAAGCACGTTGCACATTTGGAGCAATATTTCCCGAAAAATGGAACTATTGCTCCAAGAAGTGTAAACTGCCCACTGGATCAACTATTGCTCCAAACTTTATTTGCGATAATAAAAAAACTTTACAAGCCATTTTTTGTAAACCCCATTCAAAAAAAGTTTGACAACATTATACTTTTTGTAGTTAGATACTGATCATTTCATCATAACTGAAATTTAACTTGTAAACCGAAATCTCGAGCAACGAAAACGAAAAAAAATAGCCAAGACAAAACAATTAAATTTTTGAAACGCCTCCTTCGTTTCTCGGTTTACGACTTTCAGTGCTATATTTCTGTTTTGTGGGGTCTTCTTTCCCCAAAGAGTCAAGTACCACGACACCATATTTAGAATTCTTTTTTTTGTTATTTTCTCCTGATTGAGTGCTCAGTCATTGTGTATTAAAAACACCATTTAGGAGCAGGGTTAAAACGTGTTGACGTATCAGATGGACATGGAAAAACCTGTTCTTCCTGTCTGCAGTATATCAACACACTTTTCATGTTAACGGATTAATGAGGAAAAAAAATGAGTAATCTTTACGACGATGCTTATCAACAATCGATTAGTAATCCTGACGAATTCTGGGGTAAAGCTGCGGAAGATATCCATTGGTATAAAAAATGGGACAAGGTACTCGATGACAGTGACAAGCCTATGTATCGGTGGTTTACAGGCGGTGAGATGAACACCTGTTACAACGCCCTTGATCTCCATGTTGAAAGAGGCAGAGGCGATAAGCTTGCAATTATCTATGACAGTCCGGTAACGAACACCATTAAAAAATACACCTACAGTGAATTACGAGATGAGGTTGCGAAATTCGCAGGTATTCTTGCGGCCCAGGGTGTCGTCAAGGGGGATCGGGTTATCATCTACATGCCCATGATTCCCGAAGCCGCCATTGCGATGCTTGCCTGTGCAAGAATCGGGGCCATTCATTCTGTGGTGTTTGGTGGCTTTGCCGCCAACGAACTGGCCACCCGTATTGAAGATGCCAAGCCAAAGGTCATTGTGTCTGCCTCCTGCGGTATTGAGGTTGCCCGGGTGATAAAATATAAACCCCTGCTGGATCAGGCCATTGAGTTATCTTCGTCCAAACCTGGTAAATGTATTATTTATCAGCGTCCTCAGGAAACCGCTTCCATGGTTGATGGGCGCGATATTGACTGGGTTGCGGCCATGAAGGATGCAACGCCCGTTGACTGCGTACCCGTGGCGGCCACCGACCCGCTTTATATTCTTTACACCTCAGGCACCACCGGACAGCCCAAGGGCGTTGTCCGAGACAATGGCGGTCATGCCGTGGCATTAAAGTGGACCATGAAGGCCATTTATGACATTGATGAAGATGATGTCTGGTGGGCAGCCTCTGATGTTGGCTGGGTGGTGGGTCATTCTTACATCGTGTATGCCCCCCTTTTCAAAGGCTGCACAACGGTTTTCTTTGAGGGTAAACCCGTGGGCACCCCCGATGCGGGCGTATTCTGGAGAATCATTTCAGAGCATAAAGTTAAATGCATGTTCACGGCACCCACCGCATACCGTGCCATCAAACGTGAAGATTCCGAAGGGAAATTGATCAAGAACTATGATCTGTCCTGCTTTAAGATTTTATTCCTGGCCGGCGAACGTTCTGATTCTGATACCATCCAATGGTCGGAAAGACATTTAAAGGTACCGGTCATTGACCACTGGTGGCAGACGGAAACCGGATGGGCCATTGCCGCCAACTGCATGGGGCTTCACCATTTTCCTGTTAAATACGGTTCCCCCACCAAGGCTGTGCCGGGGTGGGATGTGCAGGTGGTGGATGAGTCCTGTAAACAGATGCCTGCAGGCGATATCGGCGCGCTTGTGGTGAAACTTCCCCTGCCTCCCGGAACCCTGCCCACACTTTGGCAGAATGATAAACGCTATGTTGAAGCTTATCTGGAGGAATTCCCCGGATATTATAAAACCGCCGATGCCGGTGTGATCGATGAAGACGGTTATATCTATGTAATGGCCAGAACAGACGATATCATCAACGTGGCCGGTCACCGTCTGTCCACGGGCGCCATGGAAGAGGTGTTGTCTGATCATCCGGATGTGGCGGAATGTGCTGTTTTAGGCGTTGAGGACAAGCTTAAAGGGCAGGTCCCGGTGGGCTTTCTGGTGCTGAATGCGGGTGTTACAAAAGATCAAGCTGAAATTATTAAAGATGTTATCAAGATGGTGCGCGATCGCATTGGGCCGGTTGCTGCTTTTAAAATGGCCACCGTTGTTAAACGGCTTCCCAAAACACGTTCAGGTAAAATTTTGAGGGGCACCATTCAGAAAATCGCAGACCAGAAAGCGTACAAAGTGCCTGCGACCATTGATGATCCTTCAATCCTGGCCGAAATGGAAGAATCTTTGATTAAGATCGGTTTAGCTAAGGGCAGAAAATAGATAAGTAGATTGTACGGCCATTATGATTCACCTGAATAAACGGGTGGATCATAATGCCCAATGGGGCAAAAGAATATAACTTTTGGAATGATTAAGGCATAATGGGATGCCCCATGAGTAGCCGATTCTTGGGGGTGATGGTGTCGGGAATTCTTGCGGTGATGATCTCGTACCCCCGGGAGTGAAGATTCATGGCCCGCATGGCATCAACTGCCAGGGTGGGTTCCATCCAGTTGGTGAGATTACCCGTGGGGCAGGTTTTAAGATTATGGCAGCAGGGAAGCACCGCCACCCGGGCATTTCCTCCCACGGCCTTGTCAATGACCATATCTGTTAAAGTACCACAGGCATGGGCTGACACCACCACATCATCTGGGAAAATAATTACATCCTGGATTTTCATCTCTTTAAAGTGGATTTTACCCAAAAGCCGGGGCCACTGCGTCACCAGTGCCTGGGAGAGTTTTTGAGCGTTGTCCGGCAGTTTTCTGTCAACGCACAGGGCATGATCCGAGCTGGCATCCAGGATCAGCATGATGTGGGCCAGCAACCCATGACCACATGCCATATCCACGACCCGTCCCCCCTTATATCTGCGCCGCACCCTTTTGGCGGTTTCCCAGGCCTCATACAACTCCTTTCGGGGAAGGGTACCGGCCCGGCACACGCTTCGGGCGATGGTTTCAAACAGGGTCTCTCCGTTGAAAAGGGATTCATGCTGCGGCATCAGGCGGTTTTTGCTGGACGGCTTCATTTTTTGATATTTCCCTGCACCGTTCCGCTAAGTATCACTTTTACCCTGCCCACCACTCCGGATTCCAGACGTACCTTGATGCCATGGGGGTGGGTGCTTGATTTGGTGAGAAGATCCTTGACCACCCCCACGGTGAGTTCCCCGGTGCGCTGATGCTCTTTTTTCACCACCTTCACACTCATACCTTTGCGAATATCGGCTCTTTTCTGTCCATTCATTTTTTTCTTCCCTTTCCCGGTTGGTTTTGAATTGGTGTTTTTCTCATATTCTCATTTCTGCTGATTTCATATTATCGAAGTCGTTCCTCTTTCTCACGCAAATTTTTATTTTGAATCATTCAGGACGCTATTGTTTTTTGGCAAAGGGCTTGATAATAAATTCTTATTTCCATGAGTTTCAGGGCGTGGTCATAAATGGGCCACAATCTTTTATGACCACATCCGAGTTTTATTATGACATGGGCTTTTTTGAGCTGAAAAGGTGGGGTTTATTGATCTCTTATGCCGTTTTTTCGATGTCATGGTCTTTTGGCAAGGTCATGAAGGATTTCAAAAACGGCCATGGGTTCCATGCTGTTATTTCCGGCAATCGCCTTGATGGGTTGCCCCGCCTCCGCCTGGATGTTGTTTTCTTTCAACTCCTTTAAAATGGTTGGAATCACCAGATGATACTGACTGCACACGGCCTCGAGGGTCATATTTCCAAACCCCGGGGGAGGAGAATCGGGAAATACATTCCCGACATCTATTGTTTCCGGTTTCATGGCGGGCTTGATAATTTCATATACCTGCATGGGGGTCATTTGGTTGGCAGCAGCAATGGAGGCAAGAGTTTGGTTTGGCCCTGTTACGGCCATACCCGCACTCTTTAACAGCTGCATACTTTTACTTAAATCCAGCCCTTGCTTTTTGGTAAAAAGCTTTAAGGAGGAGAGTTCTGCATGTCCATAGGGGGGTTCGCCATACTTTACTGCAGCCCTGTCCTTGATGGCTTCTCCCATGGAAATAACTGCGCTCATGGGAGGAATTTCATAATAGGTACCAATGGCCGTGAACAAGGTGATGAGCAAAGCCACGTTAAATGAGGGGGTGAAGACTTTCATTTCCTTTGCCCTGGTTGTGAGATAGGCTGTGATGGGCTTCCAGTTGTAATAAATATGCAGCAATCCGGCAATGAGCATGAGAACGCCCAGATTGATGTGCAGATTTCCCCACTGGGTCTTGGATAAGCCAAACAGGTGCCAGTCGGCCCAGTAGGCAATTCTTCCATGGGGAACGATGTACAAAATAACTGAAGTGAATATGAGCAGCACAAAGGTGATGAGCAGGGTTAATGAAGTGATTTTTTTGATGGTCATAGAGCCTCCGATATCTGTTAACGAATACAGATAGATTTAACAAAATCCTTTGATTTGAGCAAAGCATTTTGCGCCAAACTTTATTTAGTTTTCCTTATTTGATTGTAATTTGTAACGAGGTGAAAGGAAGTCATTCAATTATCATGGCAGATCAGACAACTCACATTCCCTGGCAGAATCAAAAACAATGGCATACGTTAACCCCCTTTTTTGATACCATTAGAAATCTTCACCATAAAGATCTTAATCCTGTTTATCAACAAGCTGACACCATCCGGCAACTGTTTATAAGTCTTTCCCGACCCATGGATGAGCTGTGCGCCGTCACCTGCATTCATTGTCAAGATATCTGCTGCAAAAAAGCCACCATCTGGTTTGATTTCAAGGATCTGCTCTACCTTTATTTTGCCTTTGGCAGACTTCCCGATACACAGATTTCCAAAAATAAAGACCGCGTCGGCCATTGCCAATGTTGTCATTTTTCAAATACGGGGTGCCTCCTGTCCCGCCTGGAACGCCCCTTTGTGTGCACCTGGTATCTTTGCCCGGATCAGAAGCAGGCGCTCATGTCAGGCGATGATGTCAAGAGCGAGGTTTTCATGGCAACAATAAACCGGATTAAAGGATTGAGAACTGAGATGGAATCCCAATTTTGCCGGTTGTCGGCAGGAATGCAGGATGTGGAAAGATAAAATAACCAAATCCCAAGCCCCTGATGACTCATTCTTTTTTGATCTCCGCCTTATCCATCTTGTACCGAAGCACCCGCTCACTGATGCCAAGGGTTTCTGCTGCCCGGGTCTGAACCCAGTCATGATCCTCCAGGGCCGCAAGCAGCATCTGCCTTTCCACCGCTGCCAGGCGTTCATTTAATTTGCCCGTGTAAGTCTGGGGTTCCCGGATCATGGGGGGCAGGTCCTGAAGCCGGATGACCTTTCCCCGTACCAGGGTACCCATGCGCTGGATCATATGCTCAAGTTCCCTGATATTTCCCGGGAAATCATATTTTACCAGCTGGGCTGCAGCATCGGGATGAAAGGAGATACCGCTAAACTTATATTTGTCAAAAAAATGATGAACCAGCTCCATGATGTCCTCCCGCCGTTCCCGCAAAGGCGGTATCATCAACTCCAGTACATTGAGCCGAAAATAAAGATCTTCTCTGAACAGCCCCTGTGTGACCATCTGCTTTAAATCCCTGTTGGTGGCCACAATGACCCGGATATCAACAGCAATATCTGTTTCTGCCCCCACCCGGGTGATTTTTTTTTCCTGGAGTGTTCGCAGGAGCTTTGCTTGGAGCTGCATGGGAAGTTCCCCCACTTCATCCAGAAAGAGGGTTCCTTTGTCTGCCAGTTCAAAGCGTCCTTTTCTTCGGGCTGATGCTCCGGTGAAGGCGCCTTTTTCATGGCCGAACAATTCGGATTCAAAAAGATTTTCTGGTATGGCTGCACAATTGACCTCAATAAAAGGGGCATCCCTTCGCTGGCTCATGAGATGCAGAAGCCTTGCAATCAGTTCTTTGCCCGTGCCGGTTTCCCCTCGGATGAGAACAGACCAGTCGGTGGGTGCAATGCGATATACCATGGATAGCAGTTCCTGCATCTGGCTGCTGGTGCCGATGATGGCCAGGGGCAGTTTCTGCTGCTCAATGGATTGTGTCACCTGGTCAGATTCCGTTTCAATGGAGATCTCCTGCTCCATGGAGTGAATTTTGTCCAGGAGTTTTTTTAAGTCAATGGGTTTTTCAAGAAAATCGTTGATCCCGAGTTTCATGACCTTGACAGCGGTTTCCACATTGCCATAAGCGGTTATCATGATGGCTTTAACAAGGGGAGACAAAGCTTTCATTTTTGCCAGTACCTCATCTCCGTTCATGTCTTCCATGCGATGATCCATGAGGACAAGCTGCACCGGATGGGTTTCAAAAAGGGCCAGGGCTTGTTTTCCACCGGAAGCGGTCAGGGTTTGAAATCCTTGTTTTTCAAGGAATCCCTGCAGCATGTTACGCTGCATTTCCTCGTCGTCCACAATCAATATTTTCATGTTTTGTTCTCCTGCTCCGGGATAAATCCTTTGGGCTTTATCACAAGATCTGCCACCCAATTCACAATTGGTGAAGGGGGGGGCAGGTTTGTATTCTTGTGATTGTGCTTGGTCATAACTTGGGCCACTCGTCATCGTTGGCGGCCTACGGGGTCAGGCTTGCGTTGATAATAAGGCCCCTGAACTGAAAAATGAAAGTGCCTCCATTGTGTGGTGATCAAGCCCTTGGAAGTATAATGGATGCTGAAAAAATACTGTTATTACAGCTGATCTCAAGACGTCCTGAATGGGCTTCTATTATTTTTTTGCTGATGGCAAGCCCCAGACCCGTGCCATAGGTTTTTGTTGTGAAATATGGGTCCAGTACCCGTTGGTTTTGTTTCGATGTAAGGGTATGGCATGGATTTTCCATGGCAATGATGTTGTAAGTTTCTTTTTTTGATAGCGTAACTTTAATGCTGCCTCCATGGGGCTGGGCTTCCACTGCGTTTTTTAACAAATTTTCAAAGGCCTGGCCAAGGTAATTTGCATCTCCATCAACCTTTGCTGTGGCATCAAGTTGAAAATCAAGGAAAATATCATTTTGGTCGCACTGGGGACGATAAAGTACCCCAAGGGAGTCCAGGAGCGGAGCCAGAAATATTTCCTGCTGGTTCGGTTCAAAGGAACGAACATATTGCTGCAGATGGGTGATTACCCCGTTACTTCGCTCCACCGCTTTTCTCATGCTGGTGATGAGTTGGCGATGATCATCCTCCAGGGCCAGGGACTCCATTTCCAGTCGCTGCAGGCCCATGCTGATTGCATTTAAGGGGTTTCTCATTTCATGGGTGATGGTTGCTGCTGCCCGGCCAAGGGAAGCCTGCTCCAGTTGCTTTGCCATTTTTCTTTCAAATATCCGGGTTTGTTCAAGTCTCTGCTGTTGCAAGCGATAAAGCCACCCGGATGAAATCCCGCCAAGGATAAGCAGCAGAGAAATAAAGACCATGAGCTCTTTTTTAAGGGATGCCATACGATGGGAAAAGTAGTTAGCCTCAAGACCCACCACCAGGATTTTGTCTCCCATGGTGATCCGGGTTTCGGAAACGGGCCTGCCGTTGATATGGATAAGCCTGGTATCATGGGGTGCGGGAGGGGGGGGCGTATTTTGGGTTTCAAGGACTTCAATGGGTTGAAATCGTACATATTCAATACCCTGCATCTGGTTCAGGCGTTTGATCAGGTGGTCCACGGACTGGGTTTCCTGGATTTTATCCATTTGTTCTGATGACATTCCCACAACAATGCCGTCATTTTCATGGGAAAAGGGGGCCTGGTTCAAAGGGGGAACCGCAAAAAGATAAAGATGGGATTTGGGCAGGCATATCAGCCCATTGTCCCTGTTGTCCAGGGGGCGAGGCAACCATCCTGTAGGGCCTTCCACGGCGGATTTTCCATGGGGGCTGAAGATGGTGATGCCAGCCAGGCCGGAAGCCATGGCAAAGGCTTCCAGCTCCTGGGCTGTGAAGGGTTCCAGTTGATTCAGATAGCGGACAAACCGGGCAGTGTTTTCAAGGGAATGTCCAATCAGGGTTTCCAGGGCACCATGGTTTGTCATGGAATTGCGGATATTTAATTCCACCACGGCCCCCAGAACCTTGGAGTGGGTCAAGGAGTGTTCTTTGAAACTTTTGTTGATGCGTTGGGCCTGCCAGTAAAAATTGCCCAGAAGGAGCAGAATAAGGGTTCCAAAGACAAAGAGAATGCCTTTCCAGCTTGGATTCTGTTTCAATGGCTGCCACCTCCACCTCCACCTCCACCACCACCACCACCGCCACCGCCACCGCCGCCTCCGCCTCCGCCGCCACCACCACCACCGCTACCGCCGCCAGAACCCCCACCGGAGGCGTTACCACCGGCATTTCCATTGGACCCGTTGCCGGAAAGAGCAGCGGAGGCCCCTCCTGATCCTGCCCTTCCCACGCTTTTGTCTGCACTTTGTTTATCCATGAGACCCAATGCTTTTTTCAATCGGGACAATATTCCTGTGGGGTCGGCGCATCCTCCGCCGGCACATCCCTTGATGTCATGGGCCAGAAGTAGATCTTGGCCGGGGTTTTCCCAGTGTCCCCACACACGCACATGGCTGCCCACCGCTACGCATCTGGGCAAAAATGCTCCATCGGAATGTTGGGAGAGGGCATTTTCCATGGTAGATCTAACCCGAATACTTTCTTTTCTGTGGGAGAGCCCTTCCATATTTTCAGGGGGGGATTCAAGGTGCATCACAAATTCATTCTTTTTTTCATTGATATCCAGAACCTGGCCGGAAAGGAATTCCTGCGCGGCAAGCGCATGGGTAAAAATCAGACAGCATAAAATTATAATTGAAAAAAAATGTGATTTTTCCATTTGAAAATTCCTTTGCTGGCATTTAATTCGCAGCACTGGTGTGGATATTTCGCAATTGCTCATAAGATGGAACCCCCAACATCTAACAAAACACGATTTTTTTAGCAACCGTTTTGCAGACATGGGGGGCGCGTGGCAGAAAAAAAGGTAAAAACAAAAAAGGCTGCCCCGCAGGACAGCCTTTTTTATGCATGCTTCAATTATCAGGCGTTGGGGCAATCTCCCGTACCGGTGCCATCACCTGGTCCATGTCCCGTGCCGTCCCCGGGTCCGTCTCCGCCGTTACCTGTGCCATCTCCGGGGCCATGACCGCCGTTTCCGGAACCGTTTCCATTTCCGCCCCTGGCCAAGGTGAATGAATCCAGCGTGGTCTGCATGGTTATGCTGCAGTCGCCAGGGCCGTTGCCCGTGCCGTCCCCGGGTCCATTTCCGCCGTTTCCGGTGCCGTCTCCAGGTCCGTGGCCTGCCATGGCGGGCAGGGTGATCATGATTAGTGTGGCTGAAATCAGTGTGGCTTTTTTCAATGTGGACGTGAATTTCATAAAAAATCTCCTTGTTACTTGGATGGATAATAACGGTTTCCCGTTTGAAAATGGCCTGTTGGTGTTTTTTGTTACAGGAATCGTGCCAAGGAGAAAAAAATATTTTTTTGCTTTTATATTAGATGGTTAGGCTGGTGACGCCATGAAAGGAGATGGGGTTGGATTCGACACTGAGCGTTATATTCGACAATAATGTCGATGATTATTCGAGAGGATTGGTGCCTGTAAGGCCAGTGCAGTTTTTTAAGTATATTTCCTGATTTTGAAGCATTCACCCGATGTTCTTCATAAGCACTGCAAAATCAATATGTTCACAAACTTATATTTTTAATCACTCTTCCAGCCGTATAACCTGCTTTTTAAATCATAAACAGACAATATATTAATCCGGCAACTAAGTATCTCAACTTCGTAGTGCCAATATATTTTTAAAAACAAAGCACTTATGTGACAAAAAATTTCGGGTATTTAATTGCCGGAGTAATATGCCGCTTTGTGATTCAGATCAAAGCGCATTTTGCAAAGTGTATAACATGCTGAAAATAAATCAAAATATTATTTTGATATCATCTCTTTGTCAGAATATGCGTCTATATATTCTTCGGGAAAATGGGTGCCCCGATACAGTTCAAGGGCCTGGGGCAGTATGTTCAGAAATGCCGCCACCACCTGTGAATCAAAATGGCTTCCCTGTTCTTTTTTAAGGATACTGATGGCCTTGGACAGGGGCATGGGTTTTTGGGTCAATGTTTCGTTACCATCGTATTTCGGGTAATCCCTGGGAGAGGTCAGGGCATCAAAAACATCCGCCACTGCCAGAATCTTTGACCCAAGGGGCAGTTCATCACCTTTCAAGGCTTCAGGATATCCCGCCCCATTGATTTTTTCGTGGTGGTAGGCGGCAATGAGAGGCACGGATTTAAGGTTTTCCGGAAAATGAAATTTTTCCAGGATGGTCTTTGTTTTTGCCGGGTGAATATTCATTTCAGCCCGTTCATCGGGGGTAAATGGGCCATTTTTCAGCAGGATGCTGTCCCTGATGGCAATTTTGCCGATGTCATGTAGAAGGGCGGCATACTTGATGATCTCCTGTTCTTTTTTTTCCAGGTTCATTGCCTTGGCGATGAGGAGAGCGTATTCGGTGACACGCAGTGAATGGCCAGCTGTCAAGGGGTGCCTTGCGTCCACGGTGGCTGAAAGTGTTCGAACGGAGCTTTCAAAAGAGAGTTCCAGCTCGTCCATGAGAATGGAGTTTTCAAGGGCAATGGCCACCTGGGAAATAAGTCCTTTTAACAGGCTTTCATCATCGTGGTCAAAATATCCATCATTGACCTTGTTGATGACCTGAATGATGCCGATGCGTTTGCCTGAGCGATTGTGGATGGGCATGCACAGCATGGATCTGGTTCGAAAGTTGTATTTGATGTCAAATTCCCGGTTGAAATAGGGCAGGTCCCAGGCATCTTTAACATTGATGATTTCTCCGGTCTCTGCAACTTTACCGCAGATTCCCTTTCCAAGGGGAAGGCGTATTTCTTCGACCTGTTCCGCCGCCTTGGTCCAGACCTCCTGATTTTTTTCATCAATGATATAAAGACTGGTGCGTTCGGCCTTCATAGCTTCGCTTAATTTGTGGATAATCAAAGGGAAAAGGGTATCAAAATCCAGTTCTGAATTCAGATCTTCAGATACGGCCAGGTGGGTTGATAATTTTTTATTGAGGATTTTATGCCGTTCCAGGAGACGCTTGTTTTCCGCCTGGACGTTGCCAAGAATAATGGCGGTCAGAAGCAGAAAGGATGCCCAGGCAATGATGTTTAAGAAGATGTTAAGCTGGTTTTTTTCAAAGTAAAAAGATTCCGGAGACAGGAGGAGAAAAATAACCACCCACAAAATACACAGTATGGCACCATAGAGGGTGCTTTTTTTGCCAAGATAATAAGATGCAAGCAGGATGAGAATGTAATAAAAATTCAGAAATGCCAGTTTGTAGGGAATAAAACAGTCGATAAGGATTACACTTAATAGCACGGTTAATGCAAAAATGGATTCGAAATTCTGGCTGAAATACGGTCTTTTTTTTATTGGCACTATATCGGATTCTCCCATTTTATGGTGTGGAATTGGGCCTACGTTGGTTTTGAATTGTTGGGTTTGTGTTATACACAACTTCCGAATTAATAATGCATAAATATGCCAATAACGCAAGTCAGATCTTCGCAAGTGCATTTCAAGCAATTGTAGGAGTATAACTCCTCCGGAGGTATTTGGCTTCCATGTATTTTTACAGATTTTGGGGCAAGATTTTGAATGATCAGATCGTTCATATTGTCATTGCCGAAGATCATTTTTTTGTCTGTGAGGAGATTGAACGGGTTTTACGGTATTCTGGCTATACCGTTATCGGGGAAACCTGCAATGGTGAAGACGCGGTTCAGATGGTATCGGAGTTGAAGCCGGAGGTTGCGTTGATGGATAATAAAAAGCACAACATGTACGGTCTGGAAGCGTCTTGCTGAATCAGAGAGCTGCTGTGTCCGGTTCCCATTGTTTTAAGTGCATATGAATTAGCAGATTTTGTGGAAACAGCTGGCAAGTCCGGTGTGGGGGAGGGCGTCAGCAAACCGCCCCAGTTCACAGAGAGTTATGATACCACCTAAGATAAGTAAGGGCAGAATTTCTTTCTGCCCTTACTCTGTGGCAAACCCGGTTCGTCGGGGCAGGTACTTACTACCATGTGGTTATTTTGAAATAATATCAGATTCCAGTTTGCCGGCAATTTCAAGGGCGCTGTTTAATGCGTCATTGATGGTGAATAGCTGAATTTTAAGGGTTTTTAAGGAAGCTGGGGTTGTGGAGATGGTACTGGTGCTGGATAATACCCTGGATAATTCCTTTGATTTTTCAGAAAAACCAATGAGTTTTTTACTGAACTCGTCTATTTCAGCTGCCCATTTCAGCCGCTCATCCTGGGAGAATTCAATGGGGGCATTTCCAGTGCCGTTGATCAGGTCATCAATTTGATAATCTTCTGGATTGGCTATGATTTCATACATAATTTTCTCCTTGCCCGAGGGCCTTTTTTTTAGGATAACTGTTAAGATCTCCGCTCAATAACATCACGATTTTATTAGTTTATATATCTCAAGTCAAGGCCGAATATCTGGTATTTAAATTCTCATTTTGGAATTGTCGTATCAAGAAGAAAGGCGTAATTTCTAATGGCGCAGCCCCATTTTTCAGATTTGGTCGCAATAGGGTTTTTTTGTCATAGGTGGCGGGGTTAACGAACGGGGTGAGGCGTGCGTTATTGGCATTATTATCCGGGGATAAAAAACAAAAAGGGGGACCTGGGCGTAATGCCCAGGTCCCCCTGAAAGATCAGATATCGGTTTTCCCTGAGGGTAGAATATCCGAAAACTGATACTCCTCCACCTTTTTACCAAGGCTTAGCTCAAAGTCGGTTTCACCCCATTGTTCAATGGTAAGAAACCGGGTGCCGTCATCGTCTTCGTAGCACCACTGGAGCATTTCCCTGCCCTGTTCTGCTCCGTCAGCATGGAAATGCCCGCCCCCGGTTTCTTCCAGGTAGAAAACCTCGCCTTCAAAGGGAAGGGTTTCCGGTGGCTCCTCGCCGTTTTTCAACTGGGTGATGATGCGCTGGTCAAGCTTTCGCAAAGGCACTTTGCGGCTGATGGACCAGAACATCTCATCATCGTTTTCCATTTCCAGAAAAAGGGTGTCATCGTGGCTTTGGAGCTGCCATTCATACGTGATGTCATTGTCGCCCCAGTCATAGGTGTTGACCGCCATCACCTCCCAGGTTTTCATGTCATAATCCAAGTAATACCCCTTTTTCAGGGTATCCAGGGTGAGACCGGAAAGTGGGTCAGGTCCTTTTTCGGTGCCTTTTTTTTTGAAAAAATCCATTAAGCCCATGATGCGTTTCAGAGATCAGGAGATCCCCATCCTTTTTTTAAGTTCAAGAAGACTTTCCGAAGCACTTGCCGTTTCTGCACCCCCCAGGGCCGCATCAATCTCGGAATCTATGGAGCCACCGGCATTGGCCACTTCACCATATGCCTGGGCCAGGGCCTCATCTTCTTCCACCCGGGCTTTCATTTTTTCCAGCATGCCGATGGTGGATGATGAGTCAATGTTGGCCAGCTGGGCATTGATTTTTTTGGTGGAGGATGCGGTTCTGGACCGGGCCTTTAAGGTGATGAGATCATTTTCGTAGGTGGTGATGGTGGATTTAAGTTTGTTTACCTTGGATTGCAGGTCATTGCCCCTTGTTTCGTGGGCCGTGGCTTCCTTGTCCAGTCTCTGGGCATCGGCGGCATTTTCTTCCTTTCGGTTCAGGGCTTCCGTTGCCAGACGTTCGGCCTCGGCTGGGTCCATTTGATTGCTCTGCATCTTCTGGAGAAGCAGCATGGCTTTTCTTTCATAATCAGCGGCCAGATGTTTTTTCTTTTCCGCTTCTTTTCGGGTACGAATGGCAATGCCCTTTACTTCGGCAAGGCCCTGCATGGCCATGGTAAGATCCTTTTTCAGATCCCTTATCCCCTGTTCCGTCATTTTGATGGGGTCTTCCATTTTATCCACAAGGGCATGGGCGTTGGACTCACCCACTTTAAACAGTCTTTTAAAAAATGACATGGTCTATCTCCTCAGATCACTTATCTTTTTGAGTTCAATTATTTACGATTATACGTATTCCAGAAGTTCTGCGCCATACTCGGAAAGGGCCAGGGTCAGGGCGTGAATGGAGCCTTCCAGTTCGTTGCGGTCAAGGTTTTCCAGCTGCAGGGTATCCCTGAAAATAATATATTGTTCATCTGCATCCAGTACAAATGCCCCATGGACAACTTCCCTGTTGAGCTGCAGCAGTCTTTTGTATAGTTTTTCTGTTTCTGCCGGTACCTTCATGATCACCTGTTCCAGCACCACAATGGGTGCTTCGCAGTCAATGATAAGATTCTTAATACCGTTTTCCTCATCTTCCACCACCACAAGTTCTTCTGCAGCATCTTCCTTGACGATGGAGACGGACATTTCCTGAAGGAATTCTTTGATAAGGTTGAATTTGTCTTCCATTGGGTTCTCCCTTTTTGCTTAACGATTCATATGAAAAAGCAGGTTCTGGGTACATGGTGTTTGCTTACATTTTTTAAATTTTTGCCATGGCAAGGATGGCTGCCATGGTATTTGCTGGGTACTGTGATTATTCTTTCATCAGTTGATCGAGGGTCTGTCCCAGGAAATCACCATTAAAAAATCATTGGCCTTTAAAATATGGTCCTTGTCGGGATTTGCCGTCAGGGTACTGCCCGATGAATCTTCAATGCCGATGCAGATGATATTGTTTTTTTCCTTTAGATCGCACATCACCTGGAAAAAAGATTTTCCAACAAGATAATGCGGGCATTTTACTTTGTAAAGGTCATGGCCATACCTGTTGCTCACAAGCTCACTGACCAGACGGGTGATGCCGTGGTCCAGGGCAGCCTGGACCAGAAGGTTAGTGGAAATTTCTCCGGCAACTATGATCTCATCTGCCTTTGCCAGACGGCAATGCTCCATGTTGGAGGGGTCTATGAGTTCAACACAGGTATAAAGATCGGGAAAATGGGTTTTCAGGGTCATGGTATCAAGAATGACTTTGGCATCCCTTGCATAGGTGTCCAGGCTATCGTCGGACAGCACAATGGCCGCCGATGCGGACTTTGCATTGGCCTTATCAAGGGTCTCCTTGTTCACCTGTCCTTTGATGAAAACAAGTTGATCTCCCTGCTCCAGGATCTCATTTACATCGGCAATCACCACGATGGGAATTTTACTGCACTTGGGATCTGCCTTCATTTCCAGAAGAATTGTTTTTCCCCTGAAATTCCAGCCGCAGATGATGAAATGATTCACAATATGGGTCTGCTTCATGCCTCTTTTCTCCAATAGTCTGTTTTCAATGAAAATACCGGCAAGGGTGGCGGTTACAAACCCCAGAAGGCCGATGCCGCTCAGCATGACGAGGGTGGCTACCATACGCCCCCCCGGGCTTGCCGGAGAAATATCGCCATACCCCACAGTGGTCATGGTGACTATGGACCACCACATGGCATCAAAAAAACCAAGGTTGCCTTCAAGGTAACTAAGCATGCCGCTTCCCCCCAGAAGGACAATCAGAAGGACAATAAGCGCCCGGTGCATATTGTGGCGCTGCAGCAGAGTTAAAACTTTTTTAAGGGCCATGATGACATGCAGCATTGGCAGGAATTCTCCTTGAAAATCAATGGGCCCGGTGATAAAGTATCCAGCTTGTGGAGTCCCCTTTTTGCCCCCAGAGGGATAGATTGAGCCGACCATGACTTTAAATAACTCAATTTATCAACTCTGGCTGGGGGGCGGGCCTGGATTATTGCTTTTTTTACCTGTTCAGTGCAGTACTTTATGATAAAAGACACAATAAAACAAGCCGATGTTATGATCAGCCCCAGTACGCCTGATCCCGTTGGACTGCCAAATTATAACGGCTGGCTGATGTTGTGTGATTCTGTTTTCAAAGATATGGATCATTGGGGCTTGATAACATTGAGTAAATAACTTGAAATGAGTGAGTAAAAAAGATGGAAGCAAAAACAAAAGATTTCTGGCAGGATCATTCCATAGAATACCTTGAACTGGCATTTAAACACGAATATCAGGAACGGGTTACCCATGCCGATGGCTATGGCAAACGCACCGGGGAGTGCGGGGATACGGTGGAATTTTTTATCATGGCAACGGACGGTGAGATCACTTCCATTTCCTATGATATTAATGGTTGCATTAACACCAATGCCTGTGCCAATGCAGTGATTGTCCTGGCCGATGGGAAAAAAATGGAGGAGCTGTGGAATATCACCCATGAAGATGTGTCAGACCTTTTAAAAACCCTTCCTGCCCATGAGGAGCATTGCGCCCAGCTGGCGGTGGGTGCTTTCTATCTTGCCCTGAGAGACCTTGAAAAAAAACAGGATTCTGCCGCCGGGTAACATCGCTTCCTGCCCGGATTCTTTTAAATCCATTCAATGTTGTCAAGATCATAGGTTAAGATCACCCAGGTCCCTGGAAGCAGTTGTTTTTGGATAACGGCATCCCGGGTCAGACGGATGGTGAAATCCAGATCATTGACCCGGATGGTGGCAATGATGTGCCCATGTTTTTTATCTCCCAGGAGCCGCAATATTTCTCCTTGTATTATTCCGGTGGCAGTGGATGCTTTTGTTGTGGGATTCTCCACAACATGGAGGTGCATGTGGTGGGCATCCAGCACGGCAGAGGCATTGTTGTGGGGCGGCGGGGAAACCCGTATGGGCTGATGGGTCTGGGTGGCCTGAAGTGTATGAAAAAATCCCTGGTCATCTTGGTCAAAAGGGCCAGGAATAATGTTTTTTGACCCCGCCTGAAAAAGTTTCCCCTGGCACAGCTGGAACAGGCTGTCGCAGGAACCCTGGAGCCATTCCCGGTCATGGCTGGCAATGACGATGGTGGTTCCCCAGGTTTTTCTGGCATAAAGGGCTGCCCGTCGGATCAGGGTGGCACTGTTTACATCCACACTGGCCGTGGGTTCATCCAGCAGCAGTACCCGGGGTTTTAGAATAAGCCGGGCAGCCATGGCCACACGTTGGGCTTCGCCGCCGGAGAGTTCGTAGTCCATTCGGTGGGCAAAGTCGTCAAAGGAAAGTCCCACCTCTGCCATGACAGAGCTTACCTGTTCCCGGACGTCCGGGTCTTTTACACCATGGGCCTTACCCCTTATTTTTAATCCGTGGGTGATGTTGTCATACACCGAACGCTTTAAAAGATATGGGGTCTGGGTTAAAAGGGTTACATTGAACCGCACCCCGGATGAAAAAGGAAGCTCGGGTCTTCCCAGGAATAAAATTTCCCCCCGGACCGGTGGCACGACAAATGCCAGCAGTTTTAACAGGGTGCTCTTGCCGCTGCCGTTGGGTCCCATAAGTCCGGTGATGGAGCCGGGAGAAATGGACAGCCGTGGGATATCCAGAGCGATTTTACCATTGTATGACTGGCGGATGTTATTGAGTGTGTATATGGAAGTATTGGGCATTTCTGGCTGGGCAGCCTCATCGTTTTCTTAGAAAAAATAGTGAAATATTGACGGCAAAGGCAATGGTCACCAGCACAAGACCCAGGGCAATGCCATTGGCAAACATCCCTTTGCCGGTTTCAAGGGCAATGGCCGTGGTGATGGTTCTTGTGTGCCACTTTATATTGCCCCCCACCATCATGGAGATGCCCACCTCGGTCATTACCCTGCCATAGGCCGTCACTAGAGCTGCCACAATGCCATAGCGCACCTCCCACATGCAGGTGAGCATGATGTCCTTTTTACCGGCCCCCAGGGACATCAGGGTCAGTTTCAGCTGGCTGTCAATGGTTTCCACCGCCGATGCGGTGAGGGCCGTGATGATGGGAAAGGCCAGAATGGCCTGGCCCATGGCAATGCCGGACAGAGTGAACAAAAGATTCAGATTGCCCAGGGGCCCTCGGTTTGATATCAACGCGTAAATCATAAGACCGATAAATACGGTGGGAAGAGCCAGCAGGGTATCTAAAAGGGTCCGTACGCCCCGTTTCCATTTAAAGTCAAAATATCCCAGTATAAAGCCGCAGGGCATCCCTGTCACCAGGCTGAACAGCATGGAAATGGAAGAGACTTTAACAGTGGCAGTAACTGCCGACCACGTGGCACTGTCACCGGTGGTCAGCAGTTGCAGGGCAGTGAAAAACCCTTGAATGATAAAATCCATATCCTTATTTTGCGTTGGGGATGAATAATTTTTTATCCAGGAGACGGAAATTTTTAATCAGGGTCTGGGCACTTTCTCCGGCCATCCAGTTGGAAAATTCCATGGCAAGATCATATTTTGCATTGGGGCAGTTTTCTGGGTTCAGGGTGAGGACACTGTATTGGTTAAGCAGAATAGAATCCCCTTCCACCAGAACTATAAGAGGGGCGTTTCCGCCTTTCTGGGACTGATATTTAATATAGGTGCCCCGGTCTGTCATGGTGTAGGCATTTCTTTCTTCGCATACGTTGATGGTGGCAAGCATTCCCTGGCCGGTCTGGATGTACCAGGCTTCTTTCTCAGGAAGGGCTTTACCTGTCTGTTTCCAGAGAATCCTTTCTTTTTTGTTCGTACCGGAATCATCCCCCCGGCTGGCAAAGGCGGCACCGGCATCCCGAATAACATTCAGGGATTCAGCCACGGTTTTTCCCTTGATGCCTGCCGGATCATTGGCAGGGCCGATGATGACAAAATCGTTGTACATGATTTCCCGACGGTCCTTACCAAACCCCTCTTTAATGAATTTTTTCTCGGCACCCGGCGCATGGACCAAGAGCACATCTACATCACATTTGGAACCCAGTTTCAGGGCTTTTCCAGTGCCGGTGGCCGTCCATTTCATCTCAATACCGGTTTCCGTGGTAAAATGGGGAATAAGGTAATCCAGAAGGCCGGTATTGTCAGTGCTGGTGGTGGTGGCCATCATCAGGGATTTTTCTGCGGCAAGGGCAATTCCTGTGATGGTCATCAGACAAAACATAATGGCCAGGGTGAGCGTTATTCTTTTTTTCATTTCATGACTCCTTGTAATCGTTTTCAGTGTTTCTGTTCTAATTCAGTAACTGGTTTTTTTGCCGGTGTGACAATGGCACGTGTGCCCAGGAACCATTTCACTACTTGATTTAAGTTCATTCTTGAATGGGCTAAAACAGGTAATATTTATCCCTTTCCGGGCAGTATCAAGGGGATAAATCCGGGTAATTAGGCCTTCGTAAAAAATGAACGTGTACATATCTTTTAAGCCAAAACTGCCGCTGAAGTCAATGAAGTTGAATTTTTTGGCCTGGAATGAAAAAATAAATAACTGTAAGTTACTTTGGATTACAAATTTCCACTAAAGAAAGTGAGGTGAGTTCAGTGCCTGTTTTCAGGTTCATGAGTCTGATTTTGTGGTCTGTCACAGTGGCATAGGTATAAAGCCCGTTCCGGGGACAGCAAAGGGAACCGGGGTTTAGAAAAAAAGTATTCTCAATGCTTTCCAGGGCAGCAAGATGGGTATGCCCCTGGATGACGAGGTTTGCACCGGACGGAATTGGACCCGGATGACGATGGCCATGGTGAAGAAAAATTTTCAGACCCATGAATTCAAAATTTAGTGTATTTACCTGTCCGGGATAAAAGGAGGGTTCATCACAGTTTCCCTGGACATAATACACCTGGTTTTTGATTTTTTTCAGATCATCTCTGATGTAACGGGGCTGGAAATCCGGGGAGTTCCAATGTCCATATCGGGTGTCAAAGAGGTCTCCGGCCACCACCAGGGCATCTTCTGGTTCAAGAAGGGATTTTAAGGCCATCCATGTACCGTAACTGCCATGGACATCTGCGGTGATGAGAAGTTTTGGCATGGTGTTATCGATCCTTTAAAAAAAGAGCGTGATATTCATCTTCTGAAATGTGCCTTTTTAAAAGGCGGTGGATAAGATCATAAATTTCCGACAGCTCCATGTCATTCAAGCGTGGGACAAAGTGGGACATGAAGGTGTCTTCGGAAAATTTTTGAAGATAAAACATGATGGTTTCCTCATCGGTTTTCCGGTTCATGCCAAAGGCCCCCAGGCCTTTGTAACTGTGGATGAAGTCATGGGTTTCTTTTTTCGAGGGAATATCTTTCCGGGGCGGGGGAGTTGATTTTATTTGAGACATTTTTTGGTTCCAGTTTTTTATATGAAACTCCGTCCAACGCTTTAGATCTGCAGGGCAAATGGACAGCCCACGGTCCGGGGCCGGATCGGGTGTGCGTTGGGGGCGGCATAATGCCATTTTTTTTATTCGTTGTGCGCCAATTTTCTGAATTTTGATTATATACCATAAAAATGAGAAAATTTCACTGGATAAAAGATGTACAAATTTATGGTTAAAGTGTATCCATCAACGATCCGGTTCCGGGTGTCTGGTAAAAATATAGGGCTTGCTCATTACATCGAGCGTAAATATTCGCTCAGCACCCCTTCTTTACCTGTTTGGGGTTGCTCACAGTTTTCTACGCACCCCTAAACAGGCCAATATGAAGTACTGCCCAAACATTTACATGACCAAGCCCGCCCAGGTGAAGGCCGTTTTTTGTAAGCAGATCCAGGTGGAAAATAGAAAAGAGAGGAAACAGACAAATGCAATTTCGCTATTTCAAAGCAGAGGATAATCAATTACTGCGTTATGGTATGGCACAGGCCTCCCATGGCAGCCCCAGGGGCTGTCTTTTGTTTTTGAACGGGCGGTCTGAGTTCATGGAAAAGTATGAAAAAGTGGTGGACCAGCTGGTATCCCGGGGATTTCTTGTGGTCAGCCTGGACTGGCGTGGTCAGGGCCTTTCTGTGCGGGAACTGGAAAACAGAGACAAAGGATATGTCCGTTCATTTCAATGTTATCTGGATGATCTGGCTGCTTTTTTCATGAAAGTGATCACACCGCTGGGGTTACCCGTCACGATACTTGCCCATTCCATGGGGGGGCACATTGCCCTTAGAGCCATGGCCTGCATGGGAATCCATGTGAAAAATGCCGTTTTGATTTCTCCCATGGTGGACATTGTCACAAGGCCCATTCCCCGGGTTCTTGCCGGTGTGCTGGCCCGACAGATGGTCTCATGGGGGAAAGAAGAACTGTATGTCCCGGGAAATGGGGATTATAACCCAGATAAGGTACAGTTTGAAAATAATCCCTTAACCCATGATTTGCATGGGTTCTGGCAGGAGCACCGGTGCATTGAAAAAAATCGAGACCTGGCTCTGGGAGGTGTAACCTGGGGATGGCTCAATGCCGCCTTTGAATCCATCAATACCCTGACAAAAACCGATGTGGTTCCACGGATCACGCTTAGGGTTTTACTTCTGTCCGCCGCACAGGACCAGGTGGTTTCCTGCAAAGCCCAGAAAAAATTGTGTGAACGCCTGCCCCGGGGAACCTTTGTGTCCGTTCCCCGGGCCCGGCATGAAATTCTCAACGAATCTGAAGAGGTACTGGCATTTTTCTGGAAGCAGTTTGACCGGTTTACCGCCTGACCCCGTTTGCTGGCCAATTGTGGCGCGTGGCAGATCTTATGATCAAGTCCGGAAAATGGGAATGCGCCGAGGATAATTTGCGCTGAATTTTTTTCAGGCGTTCAGGTTGGCGTGCATGATCTGGTTTCTACCAGCGGCCTTGGCTTCATACATTTTTTGATCTGCGGCTTCAATAAATTCCCGGATGGACAGGATGGCATCGGGCTGGATTGTTACTCCGCCCATACTGACAGTGATGCGTCCGTTGATTTCAGAGGAACGGTGCTCTATGGCAAGATCGTTTATATTGTCTGCAATGTGCCGGCAGATGCCGATGCTTTCCTCGCCGGAGGTAGCAGGCAGAATGGCCATGAATTCTTCACCTCCGTACCGAGCCACAAAATCACTTCCCCGGCGCAGGCTTTTTTCCAGGGTGGCCGCCACCTTTTTCAGGCACTCATCCCCCATGCCGTGACCATAGGTGTCGTTGTAATATTTAAAATGATCAATGTCGATCATCACCAAGGACAGGGGCAGGTGGGATCGAATGGCCCGGTTCCATTCCTTTTCCAGGATTTCATCAAAGCGGCGGCGGTTGGGAATTTCGGTCAGGGCATCAATGAAGGCATATTTTTCCAGAAGTTCCTGTTTTCGTTTCAGGTTCAGATGCAGTTTTACCCGGGCCTTTACCACCGGTGGGTGAAAGGGTTTGGTGATATAATCCACAGCCCCCAGGTTAAATCCACGGTTTTCATCCATGATTTCGGAAACTGCGGTTACAAAGATGATGGGGATGTCTTTGGTGGCCGGGTTTTCCTTTAAAGTGGCACACAGCTCATATCCATCCATTTCCGGCATGAGTATATCCATGAGGATGAGATCCGGTGGCGCGTCGGACAGGGCAATTTTCATGGCACGTCGGGCATTTATGGCAGCGGCGATTTTGTAGTCATCCTTGAAAAGCGCCATGAGCATTTCAATGTTTTGTCGGTTGTCATCAACAATGAGCACCTTTGATCGATTATCTTTCTGAGACATGGCTGTCCTCTTTTATTTTTAAACGATTACAAATGGTTGTTAATTTCTTCTGGGCACCGTCTATGTCGAAATTGTCCAGATCCTCCATGAGATCCGCTACCTGGGATTTATCCGGCAGGCTGTCAAGTTGCGGAAGCACAGATTCAAGCAGGGTTCCGGCACCGTCCAGGTCGTCGTCCAGTAAATCCTTGACGGTTTCAAGTGTGGTTAAAAGGCTCTCTTTTTGGCTGACGGTGAGTGCCGGGGAGGGCTTTTGCCTTGCTGGCCGGGGCGGGGCAATTTCAGTAATGGTGTGGATACCATCCATGACCCGGGTCATTTCCATGGAAAAAGCCTTCAGCATTTCTGGCTGGGTTTCAAGGATATCCCCGGAAAAAGCCCTCTCCAGATCCGCCGCCCGGGACGAGAGGGTATTTGCCCCGATGTTGGCCGCCACCCCCTTGATGGAGTGGGCCAGGCGCTTGGCAGCTTCCCTGTCATGGCTTTCAAGATATCTTAAGATCTTTTCATGGGCACTGGAAAAGTCCCGGACAAAACTGTTGAGCAGTTTCAGGTACAATGGGTGGTTATGGTTCACCCGGAACAGTCCTGTCCGGGTATCAATGCCCGGCAGATCCAGGACGGACTCAACTTCTTCCGATTTAAGTACAGGTTGCGGATGCGGATGCTCCGGGGGGGCAGGCCTCTCATTGATGAGCCATTTTGCCAATGTGTCAAAAAGAGTTTCAGGATCAATGGGTTTGGGCACATGATCGTTCATTCCCGCAGAGACACACCGTTCACGATCGCCTTTCAGGGCGTGGGCCGTCATGGCAATAATGGGAAGATCTTTAAACTGTGACTGGTTTCGAATCAGCCGGGTGGCTTCAAACCCGTCCATCACCGGCATCTGAATATCCATGAGCACGCCGTGGGGAAGGTGGGTTTCAAGAATTTCCAGAGCCTCTTTTCCATTGCCGGCAACCCTTGTTTCTATTCCCACGGTGCAGAGCCACTCCAGAGCAACTTCCTGATTGATTTCATTGTCTTCCACCAGCAGGATTTTTTTTCCCTTCAGCAGGGCATGTTTCCGCTCCGGCAGCTGCATTCTTTTTACCTCGGTGGGGTTCACCACGGCATCGTGGCGACCAAACAGCTCCATGATGGTGTCAAACAGCAATGACAGGTTCACCGGTTTGTGCAAAAACGCATCCAGAAATCTCTTTTCAGAATACTGGATCAGATCTTCCCTGCCATGGGCGGACACCATGCAGATGATGGGTACCCGTTCCAGGTTCAGGTTTGATTTTATCTGTCTGGCGGTCTCAATGCCGTTAAGGCCGGGCATTTTCCAGTCCATGAGAACCAGATCAAAGAAATTTTTTGGATCTTCCAGCAGGGCAATGGCGGCATTTCCCGAAGATGCGGTGTGGGCCTCCATCTGAAAGGAATGAATGGCAGCGGACAGGATTTCAAGGGAGGTCCGGTTATCATCCACGATGAGCACCCGAAGCCCCCTGAGATCCCGGGGGGGAATCATGGCGATCTGATTTTTATCCGGCTGGCATTCCAGCGTAACAGTGAAAGAAAATGTGCTGCCCCTGCCGGGTTGGCTGCTCACCGTAATATCTCCCCCCATGAGTCGGGCCAGTTTACGGCAGATGGCAAGACCCAGACCGGTGCCGCCGAATTTCCGGGTGGTGGACGCATCCGCCTGGGAAAAGGATTCAAACAGCTGGTTCATACGGTCTTCAGGAATGCCTATACCTGTATCAGAAACAGAAAAATCAAGGGATATACTTGTGGAAGGGGCAGAATCGGAGGTGTCATGGGGGGCCACGTGGACCACGATTTCACCTTTTTCCGTGAATTTAATGGCATTGCCCACCAGGTTGATGAGGATCTGACCCAGTCGTACCGGGTCCCCCACCAGGGCCGCCGGAGTGGATTCATCAATGTCAATGATCAGCTCCAGATCTTTTTCATAAGCCCGGTGGGCAAACAGTTCTGACAGATTGGCCATGGTTTCATGGATGGAGAAATTGGTTTTTTCCAGGCTCATGCGGCCAGCTTCAATTTTTGAAAAATCCAGAATATCATTGATCACCGAAAGCAGGGTCTGGGAGGCAATCTTGATTTTCCGAAGATATCCCTGCTGGGAGGGTGTCATATCAGTTCTGGCAACCAGATCGGTTAGCCCCATGACGGCGTTCAAAGGGGTTCTTATTTCATGGCTCATGTTGGCCAGGAATTCACTCTTGGCAAGGGAGGCCGCTTCTGCCACCTTTTTTTGTCGCTGGGCGTCTTCCTTCTCAATAGCAAGGGTGATATCTTTAATGCTTCCTTCAATGATGGGATGACCATCGCCTTTGTAGTCCTGGATATGGGCTGTTAATTCCACCCAGAACAACGATCCGTTCCTGTGCTTGGCCCGAAGGCGAAGGCTGTCCACCAGGCCGTTGGCTTGAAGTTTATTCAGAAAATCTTCCCGGTCTTTTTTATTTCCATAAATGCGGTGGATTTTATTGTCAATGCCCTGTTGAAAGTCATCAAAGGAGTTGTATCCCATCATTTTAATCATGGCGGCATTGGCGGTGAGTAATTGGCCTGCAGGGGTGGTCTGGAAGATGCCCTCCGAGGCATTGTCAAAGATACTTCTGTATTTCAGGGCCATTTCCCGGAGATTTTTCTGCTCCTTCTTCAGGGCTGATGCCATGTGATTCAAGGCATGGGCCAGGGAAGCCAGTTCTTGAAATGGAGGGATTTTCAGCTGGATATCTAGATTTCCGGCACTGATTTCTTCTGCACCGATTTTCATGGCGTTTATGGGCTTGCCTATTTTTCGTCCAAGATAGATGGACAGCAGAAATATGAGTGGAAGGGAAAAAAAGAACCCACAAAGGGATATGAATAAAAGTTTATTCTGATGCTTTAAAATGGTTTCTGCTGAGATATCGATGCCCAGTACCCCGGCTCTTGTTCCGTTGGAGGTATTAAAAGCGGCATATCCAGAAAGCCAGGTCCCCCAGTGGTCCGTATAAAATGCCGTTTCCACCACAGGCCCTGTCATGTGATCAAAATTGTTTTTTAAAAGATGGCTGGCATCGGTGTATATGGATCCCAGGGGGGCCATCTGTTCTGGATCTGTTTCTGCATCCACTATAAATTGAATTTTCCCCTTGGGGGATCTTTCCATGGTGTAAATAAAATGAATATCCGAAGAGGCCTGTTGAATTTTCTGCAAAGTGGTTTTAAATGTGGCATATGCAAAGGATCTATCGTCCTTTGATGCGACAATGTAGGCGTGGAGGTCTCCGTCAAGGCCCTTGGCCGCAATGGAAACGGTGTCTGTCAGACGGTGGACAATTTCATTCATTGCCTGTTTTGATGCGGCTTTATAACAGGTGATGGTGAAAATAATATTGACCCCCATACAGAAAATCATGAAGATCAGTGTGAGATAATGGGAAATTTTCAGCTTTCCCGGCTTTAATATTTTCATGAAGTCAAAGGGCATCTTTCACCTGATTGTTGGGAATTTCTAAGGCTCCGTTAAAAAATTAACCATCTATATGCAGGAGCTATTGCTCCACCGGGGTGTCTCCGTCAGAGACTATTTGCATAGTTTGTTTTCTATAACAGTTCCTAAGCTTTTTTTAAATTACAGAGATTAAAATCATGGATCAAGTTAAATAATGCAGTCTTCCCTGGAAATCAAGCCTTGTTTTTTTACATAGTTGACAAGTCGCTGATGAAGTGTCAATAAGAAAAAGAGAAACTGCAAATCGGTGAATTTTATGGCCGATGGGAAAACATCATACACATTGAACGAGAATAGATTGGCGATGGAATTGAACCTGAGCCATTAAAAAATAGGAGATTATAATAATTGAACAAAGAAAACACCTCCTTTGAAGATCGGTTTCGAATAGAGTCACAGGGACTGGAAGATGCCCCTGCGTCTGGAAATTCACGCTATTCACGTCGGCAAAGCCGAGGCGTGAGTACCATCAAGGTGATTGCCCTGGTGGGGGTGGTGATTGCCCTGCTGGTGGTTATGGTCATTGTTTTTAAAAATACCGGTAGTAACACCCCACAGCCCGAAAAAATCCAGGGAGACCCCATTGCCGGTAATATGGCCATGATCAATCTTCTGGAACAGCGAATGGAACGCATGGAAAGTGCCTTTGCAGGGATGCTGGAAAAAGTATCCGCAACCACCAAGGCCGGACCGGCATCGGAAGCTGATATAAATGTGTTTTCGGGCCGGGTGGATCGGGTGGAAACCGCTATGTCTGCCAAATTCAATATTATTGTGGAAAATCTCGATAAGCTGGATATCCAGATGGCAGATGCGCTCAGTCGGATAAAAACACTGGAAGCGGGCCGGGGAGGAAGCACTGTTGTTCGGGAAAAAGCACAGCCTTCAGCCACGCCGGTAAAAGCATCAGTGACACCCAGCGTATCCACCGGAAAAACAACTTCTCAAAGTTCTGCTGCCAAATCAGGTGATAAAAAGACTGCACTGAAAAAAAACAGACCTGCCACAGAAATGAAAGCTGGTTCCAGCCATGTGTATCACGTGATTCAAAAGGGAGAGACCTTTTACAGCATTAGCAGGAAATATAATACAACTGTGGAGAATCTCCATAAATTGAACCATTTTTCAAAGCAGCCCACCATTTATCCCGGAGATAAATTGATCGTAAAATAAGGACTGTCTTTAAAATTTTATATCCCGCATCGGCCTGCATTGCATGTCTTCCAGGGGTCCGATGTCGGGTTTATCCTAACAACATCGGGCACCTCACTTGAGTTCACAGTCATTCAATAGGCCGGCCGAACCTTTCGCACCGCATGGATCAAGGCCTTGACCCGGTCTGTATCCTTGCGGCCCGGAGAGCTTTCCACGCCGGAACTCACATCCACGGCCCAGGCATTGGTGGCCGATATAACCTCTGCCACATTTTCCGGGGTAATCCCCCCGGCAACGATAAGTTTCTGATTTTTGCCTGTCTCCTTTGCCATACCCCAGTCCCAGGTTTCGGCATTTCCCCCGGGAAGCGCACCTTTGCCGTACTCCACCAGGATGGCAGATGCATCCCGGTACTGATGGGCAATGTCAAGGTGGGGGACTTTGCCTCCAAACAGAGCCTTGAAAACCAAAAGCCCCTCATCTTTAAGCCTTTCCACCATTTCTGGTGTCTCATTGCCATGGAGCTGCACCGCCTTCAGGGCACATGCATTTACCTGCTCCATGATAAATGCAAAGGAGGCATCCACAAATACACCGGTGGTGATAATGCTCCGGGGCAATGCCCGGCAGATATCCCGGGCCTGAACCGTGGTGACATTGCGGGGGCTTTGGGGATAAAACACCAGGCCGATGGCATCGGCACCAAGGTCTGCACATGCCGCAGCCTCATCGGGCCTTGTGAGGCCGCATACCTTTACCAGGGTTTTCTGCTGATTATTTTCAGTGCGGGGTGTTCCCGTTGCAATCAATGCCTGGATGAATTTTTCTGTGTCCTCGGCCCGAACAATGCTTTCCCCCACCAGAAAATTAAAAATTCCGGCGTCCATACCCTTTTGAATATCGTCGGGGCCTTTAACCCCACTTGCGGATATGGGGATCTGGTCCGCTGTGAAAAAAGGCACCACCCTTGCCGCCACCGTAGTATCGGTCTCCAGGGTTTCCAGGTTCCGGTTGTTTATGCCGATGATTTTTGCATTGGCATACAGGGCGTTTTCAAGCTCCCATTCCGAATGAATTTCCACCAGGGGTTCCATGCCAAGTTCCCGGGTGAGCAGTACGTAGTCTTTCAACTGCTGCTTTGAAAGAATGGAAACAATCAGCAAAATGGCATTTGCCCCGGCGGCGGCGGCTTCATATATCTGATATTCAGAAATGGTGAAGTCTTTTCTAAGGATGGGAAGATTTGTGGCCTGACGTACCTTTATCAAGTCGTTGATACTGCCCTTGAAATAATGTTCTTCGGTGAGTATGGAAATGGCAGAGGCGCCGGCCCGGGTGTATTTTTCGGCATAGGTGCCCGGGTTAAGATCAATGCGGATATCTCCCTTGGAAGGGGATGCTTTCTTTATTTCAGCTATGATTCCTGCCTGGCCGGGTCTGCTTTTTTCCATGGAGGAAAGAAAGCTTGCGGTATGCCGTGTTTCTTCGGCATCCTTTCTCAGTGTTTTCAGGGAGCGCTGGGCCATGGCCCTGGCAATATCTTTCTTTTTTTCTGCAATGACCGTTCTTAAAAATCCCCGGGGTGCCATGTTAAGCGTTCTCCTGTGTAAATTGAATCAGTGCGCCAAGTTTTTCCATGGCTTTACCGGAATTAAGGGCATTTTTTGCCTTGTCAATGCCCTGTTGCAGATTATCCACTTCATTGGCCGCCAACAGGGCCGCCGCTGTGTTTATGAGCACAATATTTCTCTTGGGGCCCCGCTCCCCCCGGAGGATGGAAAGGATGATGGCGGCATTGGTTTTAACATCCCCGCCCTTTATTTCTTCGGGTTCGGCATAGTCCTCAAAGAATTCCAGGGGATCAATGTCATAGGTGCGGATCATGCCCTCATTTAATTCCGACACCCTTGTGGGGGCGCACACGGTGATTTCATCCATTCCGTCATGGCCGTGGACCACCAGGGCTCTTGTTGCTCCCAGTAATTTTAGTGCCTGGGCAAACATCTCCGTCAACTGGGGGGCAAACACACCTAAAAGCTGGTGCCGGGTGGCTGCCGGGTTGGTTAAGGGCCCCAGCATGTTAAAGATGCTTTTTATACCCACCTCTTTTCTGGCCTGGGCCGCATGGCGCATGGCACTGTGAAATTTTGGGGCAAAGAGAAAACCGATGCCGATGTCGTTGACAGCTTCTTCCACCACTTCAGGGTCGGTGTTGATGTTCACCCCCAGGGCTTCAAGTACATCGGCACTGCCGCACTGACTGGAAATGCTTCGATTGCCATGTTTGGCCACTGTGACGCCGCAGCCGGCCACCACAAAGGCCGTGGTGGTGGAGACATTGAAGGTGCCGGATGCATCACCCCCGGTGCCGCAGGTGTCAACCACGCGCTGGGTGGTGGTCTGGATGCGGGCGGCTTTTCTGCGCATGGCTTGGGCGGCCCCTGCCAGTTCTTCAAAGGTTTCTCCCTTGGTGGACAGGGCCGCCATGAAGGCCCCAATCTGGGCGCTGGTAATGTCCCCTGAAAAAATATCCCCCATCATGGAGGTCATGTTGTCGTTGCTTAAATTTTCGCCCCGGATAATGGTATTCAAGTGGTCGGTGAAATTCATTTTTCAGCTCCTTTTAGGTAAATATTCGGCTTGCTCATGTAAATGGTTGGACAGTGCCTCATATTCTCCTGTTTGGGGTTGCGTAGCATACTGATGCTATGTGAGCAGACCAAGACAGGTGAAGATGGGGTGCTGACCGAATATTTATTCTTTTACAAAATTTCGAATCAGTCGTTTTCCCACCACGGTCATGATGGATTCCGGATGAAACTGCACCCCGTATGTGGGGTGCTCCACATGGCGAAGGCCCATGATTTCCCCGTCACCGGTGCGGGCGGTTACCTTCAGGCAGTCGGGAAGGGTTGCTTCATCCACGGCCAGAGAGTGATAACGCATGGCGGCAAAGGGTTTTTTCAATCCCTTGAAAATCCCCTGGTCGTCACCGGTTACCATGGAGGTTTTGCCGTGCATGATGCGTTTGGCATGGATAATACGTGCCCCAAAGCAGGCGGCAATGGCCTGGTGTCCCAGGCAGACCCCCAGGATGGGCAGTTTGCCTGAAAAGGCGAGAATGACCTCCATGGAGATACCGGCATCTTCGGGTCGTCCGGGACCGGGGGAGATGACAATGGCATCGGGGTTCAGGGCCGTTAGGTCGTCAAGGCTGGCCTTGTCGTTGCGTAACACATGGACCATGGCCCCACACTGCCGGATATAATGCACCAGATTAAAGGTAAACGAGTCGTAATTGTCAATCACGGCGATCAGCATGATGTACCTCCATTGTTGCCGGTCATGGCCAGGGCCAGTGCCCGTTCCACGCTTCTGGCCTTGTTGATGCATTCCTGGTATTCTTTTTCCGGATCGGAATCTGCCACGATACCAGCCCCTGCCTGCACCGTCATTTCTCCGTCCTTGATGGTTGCCGTTCTGATGGTGATGGCAAGATCCATGTTGCCGGAAAAGGAAATGTACCCGGCAGCCCCGCCGTAAACGCCCCGGGGAAGGGGTTCAAGGTCTGATATGATCTCCATGGCCCTGATTTTGGGAGCCCCGGATAATGTTCCCGCCGGGAAGGTGGCCCGAAGCAAATCCCAGGCATCTTTTTCTTCCTCTAGCTCACAGGTGATGTTGGAGACCAGATGCATGACATGGGAGTAACGTTCCACAAACATGAGGTCCGTCACCTGTACTGTGCCGGTGTCCGCCACCCGGCCGAGATCGTTGCGGCCCAGATCCACCAACATGAGATGTTCTGCCCTCTCCTTTTCATCGTTTAAAAGCTCATCGGCCAGTGCTCTGTCCGCCTGCTCTGTTTTACCCCGATGCCGGGTGCCTGCAATGGGACGAAGGGTGGCTGTGCGGTTTTCAAGACGTACCATGGTTTCCGGGGAAGAACCTGCAATGGCCATATCTCCGAGATTCATGAAAAACATGTAGGGTGACGGGTTGATGTAACGCTGGGCCCTGTAAAGCATGACCGGGTCCACTGGGGCCGTTGAGATAAAGGGCTGGGAATACACTGCCTGGATTATGTCCCCCTCAACAATATGGTGCTTGATGGTCTCAACCCCTCTAATGTATGTGTCATGGTCGGTTTTTGACTTCAGGGCAAAGGGTGTCGTTGTTGCGTCACCGGCAACGGCGGATTTTGCCGTGGATGATTGTTCTGATTTCGCCCGGGGTCCCGGTTCCTGTATGGTGGCGATGATGTTGTTCAGACGGTCCATGGCCTCATCGTAACACTCTGTTTTGTCAGTACCATTGGTATAGCAGATGCTCAGACATGTCAAGGTGTGGTTCATGTTGTCAAAGATGATCATGGCATCGGGGATAATGAAATGGGCATAGGGTGATCCCTGGGGCAAGGTCGCTGGAATATTTTCAAAAAAAGATACCATTTCATAGGTCATGTATCCGGTGAGTCCGCTCCAGAACCGGGGCAGGGTCTTGATGTCTGCAGGTCGGTACTGTCGGGTAATCTCCTTTAAAACAGCCAGGGGATCACCGTTGTGGGGGAGTTTTTCATGGTGGTTCGTGGTGGCGATTTCAATGTCATTTTCAAAGACAGTGATGTGACACTTGGCGGAAATACCCATGAAGCTGTACCGTGCCCAGTGCTCTCCACCCTCCACACTTTCCAGCAGAAAGAGTGGTTTATCTTTCCGGTAAAATTTTTGAAGAATGGACACTGGGGTTTCCGTGTCCGCCAGGAGTTCCGCACAAAGCGGTATTACATTGCTGGTCCGGCACAGGGAATCATAGGTTTCTCTGGTGGGGTATCTGTTGAGTATCATTTTGTTTTCCAGTCCGTTTCTGTAAATATTTGGTTTGCTCATGTAAAGTAAATGTTTCGACAGTGTTGCATATTCATCCACCATACACTTTTCCGGGAAGGGTGCGGGGGGATGAAGTCCTTTGCTGTTTTTTCCATAAAAAAAGACCGGGCAATGGTGGCAGCCGCGGTCTTTGTCAAATGCATGTATGTGCGTTTACAACTTCGGCATGCCGGAATAGAGAAGAGAGCACCACCAGTGCCACCAGTGTGATTTTGTTGTCCTGGGGGTTTTATTTTTCATTGTCCGGAACGCCTTTTGGGTGTGGATGTGTTCAGGCCTGAGCCACCCCAAAGTGGCCGATGTTGTGACCAAGCCCAAGTATTCACTGGTCCTGAGATTAAATCTGGCCAGCCCCTCAAAGTGGTAAACGTCATAAACCGCTTTTTGAAACTGACACATATTGTATATCACTTCAAATACAGGTGAAAAGGAATTTTGTCAAGGGTTTTGTTTCTTTTTGTAGAAACACATTGTTTGAAATAAATTTGCTTTGAACCACAATATCTTGTAAGATTCTTGTACATTTTAAAATGTACATACATTTAGATTCCTCGTCAGTCATAAGCTCTCCAATTAACCACTACATAATGTGTTTCTTTAAAATTAAAACCAATACATGTGGTATGAAAAATGAGAATTTAGGCCTCGTGGGTAGATTCTTATCTCTGATTTTTCTGTTATTTTGGCAAGAGAATCAGAAAACTTTTTTGGTTCTGACTTATCTAGGTGAAGACGTTTCTGGGGCTTGGTCACAGCATGGGCCACTTTGGGATGGGGTCAGGCTTGTATTTTAGACAATTACCTGTGTTTCAAGAAAAACTTGAATCAAAGCGCCAATAACGCAAGCCTTACCACATTTTCGGAGGTTACCCAATGACTGAAAAACCAACATATGAAGAGTTAGAGCAAAGAGTCAGAATATTGGAGCAGGAGAAACTCCAAAGTCAGTTGCTTAAAAACACCATCGTCAGAGCGCCCAAATCACTGGCCCGTAATTCCGAATACCCGGCCCTTAATATGGAGACCACTTTAGATAATGACATTGATATATCCCGGGACGATCTAAAATCCATCATCAATGTTGAAAAGATTCAGTTGATAATGGATGAATTTTACAGCCTGACCCATATGGTGACGGCCATACTGGATCTGGAAGGTAACGTGATAGAATCCACAGGATGGCAGGATATCTGTACAAAATTTCACAGAGTCCATCCGGAAACAGCCCGGAACTGCACCCAAAGAGATCTCTTCCTGGCAAAGAATTTGAAACCTGGCCAATATGTGGATTATAAGTGTAAAAACGGATTATGGGATGTTCTCACGCCCCTTTATATTGGCGGCAGACACCTTGGAAATATATTTACAGGGCAGTTCTTTTATGATGATGACCTGGTGGATGAAACGTTGTTCATGGAACAAGCGAATTTCTACGGATTTGAAAAAGACGTATATATGGACGCATACCGCCGTATCCCAAGGTACAATCGGGAAACCATCAAACATTTGATGAATTTTTTGGTGAAATTTACGACCTATATCTCCAGAACCGGCCTTTTGAACCGGCAGCTTCAAAGGGAAATCCACCATCGAAAGAAAGCTGAGGAGAAAGTTCATATACTTAACCGGCAGTTGGAAAAGCGTGTCCACCAGCGCACCTCAGAGCTTCAGGAGACTAACAAGGAGCTTGAAGATTTTGTATACTCGGTTTCCCATGATCTGCGGGCACCCTTGCGCTCCATCAGCGGTTTTGTTGAAATCATCAAGCGCAGGCACAAATCCTCTAATTCTTTGCACGGGATATGCCCGGAAAGTCTCAGCGGAATCAGCATTGAAAACAGATATCAAAGCCTTTACTTATAAGCCCATCATTAAAGCAGATATGGCCAAAACCGTTCGAAAAGTGTTGGATGAGAATTACGGTGAAAAAAATCAGCCTATTGACAGGATAAAAAAAGAAAGTTCGCAATGACAGAAAGTCATGCCATTAAAAAGGGGGATGCAAAACGTATTTCCATGGATTCCATAATGAGCTTGTATGGGGCGCTATATGTTGTTTTGTTTGCAGGCAATTTTCGTTTACCCTTTGATTGTTTGTTGACGCCATCCTTTATGTTTGTTTTGATATTTATTCAATTGCTTGAGCTGTGATAGGTAATTTAGTCGTTTATAGTCTTATGAGGTGGGAAATGTCAATTCAATCCCGTTTTAAGAGGCGCTTTGGGAACAAAATAGAAAATTAAAGCGCGAGAACACATGAGTTGTTTTACCACCAATGACCCAGAAGATGTTGTGATAATGGATTTAGCCCGGCAAAGGTGGATACCTGCAGCCCGGGGATGTATAAAAATAACAATAGATTGAGAGTGATATGATTTTAATATTTCCCCCCGTGGGAAAACCCTGTGAACCCCCGGCCGGTGTGGCCCTGCTTGCTGGTGCATTGAAACAGAACGGTTTTGACTGTACGGCCATTGATGCCAATATCGGCGGGCTGTTGTGGCTTGCCGGAAATGGTCAATCCCCTCCTGATGACTCCTGGACCCGCCGGGCTGTTTCTCATTTGGATGATAATCTGGCGGATCTCAAAACTCCGGCTCTCTATGCCAATCGGGACCGCTACCGCCAGCGGGTGATGGATGTAAACCGGGTGATACAGGTCCGGTGCGCCCCCCGGTTCAAGATCTCGTTGTCGGATTATGGAGATGAGAGGCTCTCTCCGGTGAAGATTGCCGATCTTTGGACCGCTGCCAGAACTTTTAGTGACAATCCTTTTTATGGTTATTTCAGGGAAGTTTTGGCACCGGCAATTGAAAACAATGATGATTCCTTCGTGGGGCTTTCTATTTGTTACCTTAGTCAGGCGCTCACCGGTTTTGCCCTGGCCGGATGGATCAAGGCACGCTTTCCCGGCAAAAAAATTGTGGTGGGCGGAGGGCTTATCTCCTCCTGGATGAGTGCGCCTTCATGGAAAAATCCCTTTTATCCTCTAATGGATATCATGGTCCGGGGCAGGGGAGAGGCTGCGGTGGTTACCCTCATGAAAGGAAAATCAATCAAAGGGGAGTTGATCTCAATCCAGCGGGTGGTGCCGGATTTTGATTTCTGCAACTGGGATGATTATATTGCCCCGGGTGCCATTATTCCCTATCGAACGGCCACGGGATGCTACTGGCGAAAATGTAAATTTTGTCCGGAAACCGTGGAGGGTGCTAGCTATCAGCCCCAGAAAAACAGCGATCTGCTGGCGGATCTTAGGCAATTCCAGGAGCGGGTTAATCCGGCCCATGTCCACTTCCTGGATGATGCTGTGAGTCCCTCTTTTCTAAAAGCTCTTGCGGCTGATCCCCAACCCTTCACCTGGTATGGCTTTGTGCGGTTTACACGGGAGCTTGCCGATCCCGATTTTTGCCAAGCGCTTTACCGGTCTGGGTGCCGCATGCTGAAATTGGGTCTTGAGTCCGGAGATCAAAATGTTCTGGATAAGATGAACAAGGGTACCCGCCTGGAAACGGCCACCCGCGTTCTTGCTGCCCTTAAAAAAGCGGGGATTTCAACTTATGTGTATTTGCTGTTCGGCACCGCCTTTGAAGATGAAGCCGCCGCCGACAGAACCCTAAATTATGTGGCGGACAATAGTGGAAACATAAGTTTTTTAAATCTTGCCATCTTTAACCTTCCCCGTTTCAGCCCGGAGGTGCCCATGCTTGATACCCGACCCTTCTATGATGGGGATCTCTCATTGTATTTAAGTTTCAACCATCCCCGAGGGTGGAATCGGCGGCAGATCCGCTTTTTCCTGGACAGAAAATTTAAAAAACATCCGGCCATTGCCCCCATCTTAAGGAATGATCCGCCTTTTTTCACTTCCAACCATGCCATGTTTCTCCCCTCCCCATTATATGCCAATACAAAAACTTGATCATCGGGTCTAATCTCGGGAAAAATTTTGCGGACTTTTTTGGAATGCCAATACACTGCCAAAGTTGCATTGCCATATCTGTCTCCATCACCGGAAACGCTTGTTAAAAAAGTTGAAATTTGTCGGTAATTCATGTAGATATCACCTTTACGGAATGGCAGGGGAAAACAATTACCCCAATCGATGAATATATGTATTGGGATCACAGACAATAAGGATATGGCGTGTTACTGGAAGTTCAGTCATTAAGCTGCGGCATCGGACAAAAACAAATTTTCTCGGGGGTCTCCTTTGGGGTGAATCCAGGGGAACTGGTGAGCATTGAAGGGGGATCGGGCCGGGGAAAATCATCACTTCTTTTTGGTATCCGGGGCATTAGCCATGAAGAAAAAGTGTATGCGGGCAGGGTTTTGTTCAAGGGTAGCCCCTTAAATGCTGCGGTCCGGCAGCACATCGGCCTTGTGCTACAGAACCCCCATTCCCAGATGATTTCTACCCTGGTCAGAGAAGAGTTGATGTTCGGGGTGGAGGAGAGTCAGGCCCGAGCGACATCTATCAACCAACGCTTCCAGTGTACCGTGGACCTGCTGGGGCTTGAGGCTGTACTTGACAAACCTGTAAGAACTCTGTCTTCGGGTCAGAAACATCTGGTGGCCATTGGTGCCGCAGGGATGATGCCCTTTGAGCTTCTCTTGATGGATGAACCTTTTTTGTACCTGGACCCCGGCAATATCAGCAAGGTTCTTGATTACATGAGCTATCTCAGAAACAAGGGGGCCGGTGTGGTGCTGACCTCCCATCCCGGGATAATCTCTTCTCGGCAGGTGGACCGGGTGGTGCCCATTGAATCTTCCGAACCCATGCCTCCTTTGCCTGTTGTTTCCATTTCCCCGGATTCACCATCGGTTTTACCTGGACAGCGACGTGTGCATCTTCATAGGGTGGGATATGGATATGAAGGCAGTCCCCTTTTGGCAGTGGATCTGTCGTTTACCCTCACGGGCGGAAAGGAGCTGTGGATTGAAGGGGCCAACGGCTCGGGTAAAACCACCTTGCTTCATATTCTTTCAGGGGACCGGGAGCCGGACAGGGGATTGGTTGAGCGCACCGGGGCGGGGGGGGCGTGTCGGGTGATGACCCTGACCCAGAATCCGGACAGGCATTTTTTTGAGCCCACGGTTCAACGGGAGATGGCCAGTGCATTAATGGGTAAAAAGCGAGACTTTGATAAACTTGAGGCTGCAGAAGATGAAATAGAAGCCCTTCTTACCGGTGTGGGGCTGGCCCATAAAACCCATGTCTCTCCATTTAAGCTCTCTTTTGGCGAAAAAATTCACTTGGCCGCGGCCCAAGCCGTGCTGCTACGTCCTGACTTTATTTTTGTGGATGACATCCTGGGATTTCTGGAGGGCCGGGAACGCCGGGAATTGCTTATTTTTCTTCGCAGGGCCATGGAGCGGATTCACTGTGGGGTGATCTTTACCAGCAGCCGGGGAATATATGCCTATGATGCCCATGATCAGATCATCCGCCTGAGCGACTATCTTCCTTTCCCGGAAGAAAAGGCAACAGCCGGGTCCCTGGCATCAGATAAAAATCCCCTGATGACAGATAAAACAAAAAACGGCAGCAACCTGATTCAGACCCCAAAAAAAGCCAGGCAAAAAAGGGGTGTTGTTAAACGCCTGTTCCGTACATTCAAGGCACCTGCCTATGATTATGTGGCTGGGGCTTCCCCCCTTCATCGTGCCTCTCCCCTTGTTAAAATGGGGATTAACATGGGTATCTGGTTTTTGATTTATGCCCTTGGTGTGGAATCTTATCCGTTGCTGGCCCTTGTGCTGTTTCTTTATTACCTTCTGTCTGGCATGGGTGTGGGGCGCTTTATTGCGGACAGCCGGTTTTTTGCGATTCAAGCGCTTGTATTTGCCCTTTTTATGCCGATTTTTCGTTGGGATGTGGCTGCTGCTGGGGAGGGTGCCCTGGCCGGGGTCCGTGTGTGGCTGTTTTTTGTTCCCGTCATGGTGATGATGCGCACCACCACCGTGGGGGAGTGGATGGCGTTGTTTTCCCGGTTTCTCTCCCGGGATAAGAAACTGGCCATGGGCATTGCATTCGGACTGCTTCCCTGTATCACCGCCGATGCCAGGGAGATTCTCCGCATCCAGGGTCAAAAGGGTCTGGTGCCGGATAAAAAGGATCTGCTCCATCCCGGTCAGCTGTTTGTGGGGCTAAAGGCGGTGTTCATACCTCTGTTGATCTTGATGGAAGATATTGCCACCTTGGCGGGATTGTCGGTGAAATTAAAGGGTATGGAAGAGTAATATGATGGATGTCGAGAATAATAGCATAACCCCTGAGGAGAGACCGACCGTGCAGCACACCAATGAGAAGCAGTCAAATGGCCTTAACCTTCCTGGAAAAGAGAGACAGACATCACGCCTGCTCATTTCTGAAACCATTCTTCTGACAGTGTTTGCTCTGGTCTCCGTGGCGGTTAAACAGATGCTGCGGCTGGATCTCAATCTTCCCGGACATTCCTATGTGGTCTATCTCTTTTTTCTGGTGTTCGGGCCGTGTTATGTGAACAAGAAGGGGGCAGCTCTTTACTTAGGCATTGTGGCCGGGGTATTTGCGGTTATTGCCGGATCCAGAAAGGGGGTGCTGGATGTGCTGCGTTTTGTCATGCCGGCTTTTTTTCTGGAATTGACTCGGTATCTGCCCACCCTGGGACACCCCCTTGTCAACCGGGTGTTGGAGGGGGTGCTGGCGGCCCTTGCCATGCATGTGGTGAAATCGGGCCTGAATCTTATAACGGGAAAACCGTGGGAGGTGGTGCTGATAAAGTTTTATCCCGGCCTTGTCACCTATCCTCTCATTGGCATTGCCTGCGGGGTATGCGCCTATTTTATGTATGGTGCGGTGCGGCAATATAAGGGGTTGAGCCGGAGATGAAAAAGGTGGCCCATGTTGAGCTTGAGCTCAAGACCGGGAAAGTGGGAATGTGCGCCATTTTGTACTTCAGGGCCAGAGTTGTTTTATGCGATCCTTGGTCAGGGTTACCCAGGTTGGAGCACCAGATGTTCCTGTTGTTGCCTCTACGGGTAGCACCTGCTGTCCTGCCTGGTGGATGATTTTCACCTTGTCATCTCCCAGAATAATGTGTTGATCCATCTTCAGAGGTTCTCCGTTAAGGGGTTTAACGACATCCACAAAGGAATGGAGGCAAAGGGCTTTCACCGAGATACTGCTGCCTGCTTTGTCAAAATGGTACCAGCCCCGGAACCTGCCGTCATTGCCCCCGAGTCTGAGCCCCACACCCGCCAATGATCCGATGATACCGTCCCCGGTCCCCCCGTGTTCCGACAGATGTATCCCCAGGTCCGCGGCCAGTTCATAGGCCATGGTTTTATTTAATACAGTATCTTTGGCTTTACGCCCAAAGGCCATGAGCTGTTGCCGGTCAAGGTCAGGCTGGTCCACAGCCACGCATAGCCCGGCATCGGACCCCGGGGCACTTTCAACCTCCAGCCCTTTTTGCATGAAATCAATGAGGGGCTGCAGGGTATTTTTATCAATTTGGGCTTTAAAGCACATGGAGCTGTTGTGGGAGGTGTAGGGAATATCCTCATGCACAAATAGCTGGTGTCGACTGATGGAAGTGCAGGTTCCCCACCCTTTTTTTTCAATGGCCTCGGCAAATATCTGCGACAGCTGCCCTGTACCTCTGCTTTCAAGGTTGTCTGTGTCGTCAATGCATACAAAAATGTTCATTTATCACCTTATTATTTTATAAGAAAGGCCCGGTGCTGTGCGTTAACACTCGATGTTCAAGTTTTTTCTGCCGATTTTGCGAGAACGGAGTCCGGCTTGCTGCATCACAAGGATGCAGCCCCGGGATAACGGTTAATTGAAAACAGCAGCGTCCCTAACCACTACATATGCGTTTATATGAAACTCCATCCAATACGTTGAAATCACATGGGTTTCATTATTCGTTGTGACTGGTGTTAACAGCCATGTGTGTTATATTAAAACCTAAGGACGGCTCCAGCATAAACTGTGCGACCCTGGCAGGGAAATCCATAACTTTGCTCGTAGTCTTCGTCCAGCAGGTTTTCAGCCCTTAAAAAAACTTCCAGGGTATCCTGGAATAATCTCTGGGACACCTTGCAGTCAATGACGGTGAAATCATCCAATTTGGCCTTTTCAAGGGGAGCCTTTTTGCTGTAATAATACTGGTCTGCCACGTAAAGAACCGACAGTCGAGCCGTGAGTCCAAAGGGAAACACATAGCTTCCTTCCAGGGAAAATTTCTGTTCCGGCCGGTTCTGGAGTTCATCTTTTTCCGTGTTGTCGGAGCGATCTTCCGAGGTCATTAATGATGCTGTGCCGGTGAGGGTCAGATTTTTCACATATGTGTTGACCACTTCAACCTCAACTCCCTTGAATCGATATTCTTCAAAGTTTTTGTAGAGATCGTCAGTGTTATCTTTTTCAATGAAATCTTTGGCGTCCTTGATGTACCCGGTGACGCAGACAGTTGTGGATGCGGGCAGGGCCTGCTCCACTCCTAGCTCCCATGAATAGATTGTTTCAGATGTTAGATCCGGGTTACTGCCATCCTGGGCATAGAGTTCCTTGGTGGTGGGAAACTTGATGCTTCTGCTCCAGGAACCTTTGAAAGTTGTGCTGTCGGTGGCATCAACGCTTGCGCCGATCATGCAGGTAAAATCATCTTCATCGTTGCCGCCATCCTTGTCCATGGCATGGAATCCATATCCTGCAACAGCTTTTAATTTGTCCGTGATCTGGCTGGTGTATTCCAGGGCAAGAGAGGTAAATCCCAGATCATAATCCATGTCAAAGGTATCTTGATCTCCGTTTTTGTCTATTTCATACCCGTCAGATTCCCAGGAATCTTCTTCCACCATGGCGGCAACCGTAAGGCGATCCGATGCCCGGGGAAGCCAGGACAGCTGAAGGTTTGCGCCATTGACGGTGCTGGTGGCATCTTCGGTGTAGCTGCCTTTTTTGGAGATGGATTTATAGTTGTCGTTGTCATACCGGTTGGTGAGGGTATCGCCCTTTGTTGTATAAAGCCAGCCCCGCAGCTGTAAAGGGGCCTGGAAGGTATAATCAAAGGCGGCCTGAAAGGAGGTGGATTTGATTTCTTCGGTGCGGTCATACTTGACACTGGGAGCAAAACTATCTTTTTTATCGTTTATGGTGGAAGGGGGTACTCCGTTCTCTCCATCCTGATAATTAAAGGTCAGTCCCAGATTGAATACGTCGGACACGGCATAATTTATACCGGCAAATGCCGTCTGGCGTTCATAGTCACTGTTTTCCCGGTCGTCATTGTCCTGGAGAGATGTTTTGTTGAAATCACCGGACACCGGCACGGCATCCCGGGAGGTGTTGCCAATGCTTACCACGCCGTCTATTTGATCAGATCCCCCGGTGACGGTGGCATTGGCGGAATAATATCCTTCAGGCCCAAGTTCATTGAGGATACTTGCGTGAACCCCCTGTGTGCCTTTTTTGGTGATAATATTGATGATACCAGCACTGCCACCGGCCCCGTATATCACAGAACCGCCACCGGTGGTCACCTTGATGCGGGCAATGTGATCCACCGGTATGGTGGTGGGGTCAAACTGTCCGTCATAGGTGTCTTTGACTGGAATTCCGTTCAGTAATAACATCACATGGCGGGTGCGAAGTCCCCGGATGTCGATGCGGGGGGCTCCCGAGGCCCCATATCGGATGTAAATGCCCGGAATGAGTTTCAATGCCTCATCCAGGGTTCGGATGCCTTTTTGTTCAATGTCAAGGGCTGTTACCGTGTACAAAGTGGCCACGGATTCCGAAGATGTGGTCTGGTCGGTGACCACCACCTCACCTAATTGGTAAAACGGCGTTTGTGTCTCGGAAAATGCATTGGACGTGATAAGGCATAAAATAATACCTGGCCAGAGGATCAGTCTTTTTTTCATGGGTTTCTCCTGAATCCGTGTCAATGCCGTGGGGCATTGAATTTTTTAAATTGTTTTTATTAAATCGGATTTTGTGGTTTGGGGTTTGCGTTTTTCATGACTTGTTATTCACAATCTAAACAAGTCGATTTGTTAGGTTTTGGTTATTGTTACGCCGGATATTTATAAGGAATTCAGGGAATCGTCAACCCTAATTGTTATTATGAGTTTGTTTTTGGAATTTATAAAGATTTAATAAATGTTATGTTTGTTTATGAAAAACACCATGGATTACCAAAAAGCGTATAAAAATAACCTTTTTTAGATTTGAATACATGACGGCTGAATATTTTCCTGGGAGGGGATATTCTTTATTATTTTAATTGAGATTATGTTTACAAAACAGGCATATGTCCATAAATACTTGTCAAACAGGTCAATGTTCTTTACACTTACAAATTTGTTCTTCCGGGTTCGCTAAAATATCCGGCGTAACTCTGGTGTCATGACGAATGGCCCATGTTATGACCAAGCCCGGCTTTCATGTCATTGACTTATTACTGGTATCGGCCGTCGCCACCACCCGGTTCGTCTGCCTTTGGGAGAAAAATATGGAAATCAGAGAAATAAAAAAAATAACCGACCAGGATCATCTGAATCTCTTTTCTTTGTCCTACCTGGATCAGCGGGGCAGCGAAAAATCATGGGTGTTTGCCTCCCGGAAAAAAGTGCCGGAGGTTCAGGATGAAAGAGCCCCTGTTGCCGATGCCGTGGTGATTGTCCCCCTGCATCTGGAAAAGAAAAAATTGGTGATGATCCGGGAATTCCGGGTACCCTTGGGGGGATTTCAATATGGATTTCCCGCAGGCCTGGTGGATCCCGGCGAAACCGTGGAAAAGGCCGCGGCAAGGGAACTCAAAGAGGAAACCGGCCTTGATCTAAAAACGGTGGTGCGAACAAGTCCCCCCATTTACTCCTCTTCGGGCATGACCGACGAGTCCATCACTCTTGTGTTTGCACAGTGCAGTGGGGAGGTGGATCTTTCGGGCAACGAAGCGTCTGAAGAGATCAGCGTGTTGTTTCTGTCCCGGGAAGAGGCAAAAAATCTTCTGAATACCCCGGAATTGAAGTTTGATGTGAAATCATGGATTGTTCTGGCCCATTTTGCCGACACGGGGACGGTGTAAATGTTTTCCAATTTTATTTATTTTCTGGTGGCATTGATTCTCTACTCCACCTGTGACTATCCCGGTGCTGATGCCGCCATGCCGGACCATGCCCTTATGATGGCCCTGGTGCTGGCCATTGCATTTTGGTGGGGGTGCCGGTTCCTCTTTGGGCGCCTTCAGGCAGCACAGGAACGGATGGAAGAATTGGAACCCTATGGAATGCAGTTCGGGGTGGATCAAGCCATGGACAAGCTTCTTTCCCGCCTTTCCATGGGTGCCCTGGTTCTCTTTGCTTTGGATCTTTACCTTTTGCGCTTGAATCATCTCCTGGATGGGGTGCTGGTTTTTGAAAAGTTTCCCACCTTGAGAGCCTTGGTGTTTCTGGGTCTGTTTCTGGCCTATCTGGTGATGGTCTGGTCATCTGCCTGGCCGGTTCAGAAAAGAAATTTTTCTGCCAGCGTTTCCCGGAAGGCCTTTGTCCGATCCAATATATCCTTTTCCCTACCGGCCCTGCTGCCCTGGTTTTTAATTTCCCTCACCGCCGATGTCATTGATCTGCTCCCCTATAAACAGCCCGGAGCCTTTCTTGCCACCCCCATGGGGGAAATCGTTTATGTCCTTGTCTTTCTTGTGGCCATTGCCGGCATGGGCCCTTTTCTGATCCAGAAGGTATGGGGTTGTCATTCCCTGGAACCGGGCCCGGCCCGGTACCGTATTGAAACCCTGTGCCGACGGGCAGGTATGAAATACCGGGATATCCTTAAATGGGATCTTTTTGCCGGCTCCATGATCACTGCCGGTGTCATGGGGATTTGGGGCAGGTTTCGCTATATTCTGGTTACCCCGTCTCTTCTTTCCATGCTTGGCAATGATGAACTGGATGCTGTGATTGTCCACGAGATCGGTCATGTGCAACACCGCCACATTCATTTCTATCTGCTGTTTTTTGCCGGTTATATTGCCTGTATTTATTCGTTTCTGGATCCCCTGGTGATGCTGATTGTCTCAAGCCCTCTCCTTGATTTCATGGAATTTTTTCAGATGTCCCGGGAGGGCATGATGACCCTGGTGCTCAGTGGGGTTCTCATTCTCATTTTTTTCTTGTATTTCCGGTATGGATTTGGATTTTACATGAGAAACTTTGAGCGCCAGGCAGACATTCATGTGTATCGCTATCTGCCCGATGCCCGCGCCATGATCACCACCTTTCATAAAATAGCAGGTTACAGCCGCCAGGCCTGGGATAAACCCAACTGGCATCATTTCAGTATTAAGGAGCGTGTGCATTTTCTGGCACGGTGCGAAACCGATGCTGGCCTCATTGAGCGACACCATCAAAAGGTGCGCCGCATGATGTGGGGATATGTTGTGCTCATAATGGGGGTGTGCGCCCTTGGGTATCATCTGAATTTCGGCACGGGCAAGGTGGGCATAAATAGATATGTCACGGAAAAACTCCTTTTCCGGGAACTCTCCTCAAATAGCCATGACCCTGAAATTCAGGTGTTTGCCGGGGATTATTACTATGATGCAGAGGCCTTTGAAAAAGCCATTTCCTTTTACCGCATGGCCATTGACACTGATCCCAACAACGCCCATGCCCTGAACAATCTGGCCTGGCTTTATGCCACCTGCAGTGATCCGTTTTTCCGTAATCCTGAAGATTCTCTTGTTCTGGCACAAAAGGCTCTGGTTCTGGATAAAAGTCCCCATGTCATGGATACCCTTGCCGAAGCCCTTTTTATTAATGGCCGCTATGAACAGGCCCTTGAGATGGCCACAGAAGCCCTGAAGATGGCCCGTGATCGACATGATTATTACCGGGGGCAGGTGGAACGGTTCAAAAAACATGTGAAAGAGTGAGGCCAGTCAACTACCCCTCTTTCCTGTGAAATGTCTTGATGTGGTGCTCGAGCCCCCTATTTGGGAATATTCATATTGTCATCATCATAATTGCCGTTTTCGGCTATTGTATGGCAGGCAATGCAATTTGATAACGAACCTATGGATGCCCGGTTCAAGACCTTTTGGGAAATTTCATGGTGCTTTTTTATGATATACGGGGTTGGGTAATTCTCAGATTTTTTTGCCACTTTGATGAGGGATCTGGGTTGCGTTATTGGCGCTTTTGTTGGAATTCACCTTCATATAGATAATAACGTATGAGATGCTAAAATCCTGCGTAAAATTAAAATGTTTTTGAAAGAGGCGGATTCCCTGTGTATAAAATACCGGGAGAGCTTGATCCAGGCGGAGCAGACAATCGTTTGGAATCATCTGGTGCCATCCCAAGCAGATGTTCAGCAGCTGGCAGAACAATTGGTACCTGAAAACGACAGAAATGTTTTTGAGAAAATGGTGCAGGATGCTTTACAGCATCTGCACGAAGGTAGCGTTGCGCAGTATCGGCTGAAGTTGTCGAATTTAAATCATGGGAGAGTGAGACCCGGTTTTAATTGTTGGTGTGCGATCAACTTCTCACCGGACAAGCTGATTCATCTCAAAGATGGGCAGGCACACCGACAAAACAATAAATCCCACAACCACCCCCATGACAAGGATAATCAAAGGTTCCAGCATGGCCGTCATGGCGGTGAGGGAGGTGTCCACTTCCTTTTCATAAAAGGCGGCGGTGCGCTCCAGCATTTTTTCCAGGGTCCCGCTTTTTTCCCCAACTTTGATCATCTGGGTCGCAAGGACAGGGAAGGCCCTGTGCTGCTCCAGGGCCAGGCCAAGTTCTCCGCCCTGCTGGACCTCGACCTGAGCCTTTGTAATGATAGCGGAAAGGACACGGTTGCCTATGATGCTTTTGGCAATGTCCAGGGCCGTCAAAACCGGGACCCCGTGTTCCAGAAGAGACCCCAAAATGCGTGAAAAGCGTGCAGCTGCTGATTTTTTCAGAAGTGATCCGATTTTGGGGAGCATGAAAATGGTCCTGTCAATGAAAAAAGCCCCTTTCTCAGTTTTTTTGAGCAGATAAAATCCCATCATGATAATCAAAAAAATCAACACCAGCACCCACCAGAAGGATTTTAAAAAACCGCTCACGGTGATGAGAAACTGGGTGGGACCCGGCAACGTCTGATCCATGTCGGCAAAAATACCCACAAGCCCCGGCACAATATAGGTCAGCAGAAACAACAGCACCAGCACCCCAACCAGGGCCATGAGAACGGGATAGGCAAGCGACGCCTGTATTTTTGACCGGGTCTCCTCCTGGGTTTCCATGAGATCTGCCAGACGTTCCAGCACAATATCAAGGGTTCCGGATGATTCGCCAGCCTTGACCATGTTGATATAAATGGGTGTAAATAGCGAGGGGTAAAGTGCCAGGGCCAGGGAAAAACTGTTGCCCTCTTCTATGGCGTTTCTCATTTTTGAGATGATCTTGATCAACGCCCTGGAGCGGGTCTGGAGGATCAGGGTTTCCAGGGCCGAAATCAGATTAAAGCCGGCGGATACCAGTGTGGCCAGCTGCCGGGTCATCATAGAAATTTCCCCCCTGGAGATCCTGGAAAAGACGATTCCTCCGGCATCCGAGCATTTGCCGCCGGTATCCCTGGGTGTATTTTCAGCATTGATTTCATTTATGGTAACCAGGTAGATATTTTTTTTTCGAAGCAGGGTGCCGGCGGCGGTTTTACTGTCTGCTGTGATGAGCCCTTGTTCTTTTTTTCCCCTGCGGTTAAGGGCTGTGTATTCAAATGTGGTCATGGATGATCCGGGTTTTTTTGTGTTGTTAATCGGACAGCTTTATTTTATTCGTCTGGAAGGTGTCCGGCTTGTATCAGCTCTACTTTTTTTACCATCATGGGAAATAAGATCAAGGTTTAATTGCTGACTTTACTCGTTGATGGAAAATCAGTCCCGGAAAATCTAATCATGGAGCATTGGATATACACGGGGGGAAGCAGGTTCTCCTTGACAGCTGAAAGTGCTGTGGTAAATAAGAGAAATGCGGATATTGAGTTTTTGATATTCATCACTTGGCACTCAACGCCCTGTATTCATGCAGTCAGAATCCAAGACCAAATACCAGTACCCATTTGCCTATTTATCATTCACCCATAAATTTAAGGAAAAACAAATGATTATAATTTCCAATGTAACCTACCCACCGGAAAGTGCCAAGGAAGTGGCCAGAAGATTTTTAACCGCACCGGTGCTGCCGGACTATCTCATCAAAAAAGGGCCCTATATTTCTGCAGATGTCAAAAGGGGCATTCATTCCATCACCCTGTATGAAGTGGATAATGCAAGGCTTGCCCAGGGACTCACCGCTGTGGGGGAAAGCATGGCCGTTTACATCGGTGTGCCGGGGTACAATTATGAGATAAAGACCTATCTTGAAATCGAAGAAGGCCTTGGAATGCTGGGTTTATAATTAAGTCCGTGTCCCCCGGCCTGCGGTGAGAATCATGCCGGACTTCCGGGTGTTTCGAGGGATTAATTAAAGGGGGAACACTTCTACCACTCGATGTTTAAGTTTTTTCTACCGATTTTGCGAGAACGGTGTCAGGCTTGTGTTATTAGCGTTATCGACCAAAGCTGGGACGAACCCGAAACGCCACCGATAATGCCCATAACGCAAGCCTGACATCCCCGTTATGTCAATATAAAAAACTTGAACATCGAGTACCAGTGACCGGATCAGCTCACAGGCTTCATCCCAGAGAGAAAATGGCGATCTACTTTTTCTTAATTGTGAAAAAATGCAGTTGTGTCATTGATTGGGATATAAAGTTTCATGGGCTTCTCCGGGGGGTGGCGGTTACATTTTGGCGGTGTGGGTCTCCGTGATTTCATCGAAGGCCTTGTTCATGGTTTTCACCGCCAGGCGGATGCAATGCTGCTTTTGATCCGGTATCTGGATCAGTTTTCGGAAAATATCCCGATCTGTGATGGTGCGGGCATATTCTATGCTTTGACCCTTGATCATCTCCATGGCCACCATGGCCGCGGAAATGGCACCGGGACATCCCAATACCTGGATTTTGGCGTTTTCAATAATCTGGCTGTTCATTTTCAGGAAGATTTTCATGGTGTCACCGCACTGACCGGTGAGTTCGCTCACATGGTCGGCATCGGCAAGGCTTCCCATGTCCGGCTGGTTCAGGTAATAGTCGATGGCCGTGTCTGAATAGCCGGAGTCCACGAGCATTGCCCGGACGCTTTCATTGGGTTTGGCACTTATTTCCATAGTTGATTCCTGTTCCTTTCTTCTTGCTCACTCTTGTCCATGGTTGATCCGAGCGATGAAAAATCCCTGCGTAGCGGTCTGAGTTAACTGCCCAGGTCCTGTTTTTTCTACACAGGCTTAGAATTCCGTCCAATGGACGGTATTATTATTGGCTATGCTACCTTAATTTAAAGGCTGCATCCCTAATTAATTTAACGGCTATGTCCATAATTTAGTGGGCACATCCACCGCCGATGGCGTGTCCTTTGCATGTCTGACCGGGAAGAAATTCTGAAAGCTTTCCTTCATTGAGCAGGTCCAGATTGGCCTGGACTGTTCCCTCCATGGCCCGGTAGGTTTTAACACCCTCTGCCGACAGTTTGCCAAGGGCACCTTTTCCGATGCCACCCACCACGATGGCGTCGGTCTTGACGTCTCCTAGGGCTTTTAATGGCTGGCACTGGCCGTGTGCGTGATCCTTGTCCTGATTTTTAAGGATTTCAAAGGTCTGGGTGTCGGTGTCCAGCAGAATAAAAAAGGCCGCAGATCCAAAGTGATTGTATACATCGCTGTTGAGACCATTTTCATTGTTTGTGGGAAATGCTACTTTCATTTTTCTGTACTCCTGTGAAAAAGGTTTAGAGCCCGTTTATGTTCAATGGCGCGTTTGGGGTCAGAGTTGTCTGTATTTTTGCCGATTTCTGTTTAATGCCCTGGACTATCAAGGATATCTAAGCCTTTTCCAGGCATTAACAAGATTAAAAAAAGGCGTATTGAGTCGATAAATTATGTACGAAAAAATCAATGTCAAGCAAAGGCTTTCCGCCATTGTAATTTTGATCTTGACCATAAGAATGGGGCAGGGATCTTCTTTGCTTTTTTTTAATAACCGAAAAAAACTTGTATGGCCGGACAAAAGATATTAAGCTGACTGCGGTATGGGAGGTTGGCATGATTGTGATGGCCAGATCCTGAAAATGGATGACTAAACCCGGGGAGCTTTTAAAATGAAAGTAATGATTTGTGGCAGTGACGGGCAGCTGGGATGGGACTGCATCCGGGTGTTTGACGTTGACAATGACATTTTTCCCTTCAATCGTACCCAGCTTGATATTACAACTCTTTCCGGGGTACAGGCAGCCATGGCAAGGGTGATGCCGGATGTGGTCATTAACTGTGCCGCCTTTACCCAGGTGGATCGGTGTGAAACTGAACCGGAGATTGCGTTTAATGTCAATGTTCTGGGGGCGGAAAACCTGGCACTGACCTGTGCCAAGCACCAGGCAAAATTGATTCACATATCAACGGACTATGTGTTTGACGGAAACCGGGAGCCCCCCCTGTCCTGGTCTGAAACCGATGAAACCCATCCCGTGTCCATATATGGAAAAACCAAGCTTGAAGGGGAAACACGAATTGCCAGGGCCTGTAAAGACCATGTAATACTTCGCACCGCCTGGCTCTATGGTGCCCATGGGGGAAATTTTCTTAAAACCATGTTGCGTCTGACCCTTGCCAATCCTGGAAAAGAATTCAAGGTGGTAAATGACCAGTATGGATCTCCCACATGGTCTTTGCGTCTGGCTCTTCAGATCCATCGGCTGCTCCGGGAACAGGGGCAGGGCATCTATCATGCCACCTCGGAAGGCTATTGCTCATGGTATGAACTTGCCTGCTTTTTTCTAAAAAAAATGGAGGTACCTCATTGTCTGATTCCCTGTACTACAGAAGAGTACCCCACACCGGCAGCCCGCCCTGCTAATTCCATTCTTGAAAATAGACGTCTGAAGCTGGAAAACATCAATCGCATGACCGGCTGGCGTCACGGGGTGGAACAGTTTGTGTCCCGGTACCGCAATGATCTGCTTGACGAACTCACAACAGATATTTGATAAGTTTTGTCGGGTATTGGTTTTTGGACGTTGGATTATGGGTATTGGACATACCCTTCGTTATCAAGCTAAATTGGTCCTCATCAGCATGTTGAGAATTTAAGGAGATATATGGATTCCATGATAAAGCCGGATATTTCTGGATTTGAGAAAACCATTCGTGATTATGTTCGGTATGTGCTGGGAAAACCCATGACCGATGCCAGTAACACGGATCTGTTCAACGGTGTGTCCTCGGCGGTGCGTAAATTACTCATGGATATCCGCATTGCCACAGAGCAGCGCTATGCCGTAAGGGAGGTCAAGCGCATGCATTATATCTCTATGGAGTTTCTCACAGGGCCTCTACTTGCTAATAATCTTTTAAACATGGGAATACTGGAAGATGTCCGGGAAATTCTGGATAATATGGGGTTGAATCTGGATACCCTCATGGAGTGCGAACCTGACCCTTCCCTTGGAAATGGTGGCCTTGGCAGGCTGGCCGCCTGTTTTCTGGATTCCTTGGCAAGCCTTGACATGCCGGGATTCGGGTATGGGATCAACTATGATTATGGGCTTTTCAAACAGAGCATCATGGGTGGGTATCAGCGAGAAAAACCTGATAACTGGCCAAGCAAGTCTTCCCCCTGGCTCATTGCCAGGTCCGGTGAAAAATGCATGATCCCCGTGTATGGACGCATTGTGGATACAGAAGATACTAAGGGCGGGTACAATCCCATGTGGTCGGAATGGCAGCTGGTGGTGGGTAGGCCCCACGATATCCCCGTGGTGGGGTATGGGGGCCACACGGCAAACCGTCTGAGATTATTTTCGGCATGGGCTTCGGAGGATTTTGATATCCGCATTTTCAATGAGGGCGATTATTTCCGGGCCGTGGAACGAAAGATAAACTCTGAAAACATTTCTAAAATTCTCTATCCATCGGATTCCCAGGAGGCAGGAAGGGAGCTTCGTCTGGTGCAGGAATATTTTCTGGTGGCCTGCGCCGTACAGGATATCATTCGCATTTATTTAAAACAGCACGATGATTTCAGCAAATTTGCCAGAAAAGTGGCCATTCAGCTCAATGACACCCACCCTGCTTTGACGGTGGCAGAACTCATGCGTTCCCTTGTGGATGTCCATGGGCTGGAATGGGATAATGCCTGGAAAATAACCACCGAAACCCTGGCCTATACCAACCATACCCTGCTGCCGGAAGCCCTGGAAAAGTGGCCTCTGGGCATTGTGGAGAAGGTGATTCCCAGGCATTTACAAATCATATACGAGATCAACCGGCGATTTCTGGAAAGCCTTGCCGTTTCTTTCCCCGATGATCGCCAGCGCCTCCAGCGCATGTCCATCATTGAAGAAGGAGAAGAAAGACATGTAAAGATGGCTCATTTGGCCATTGTGGGCAGTCATTCAGTGAACGGGGTTGCAAAGATTCATTCCCATCTGGTAAAGACCTTTCTGGTACCGGAATTTCATCAGCTGTGGCCTGAAAAATTCAATAACAAAACCAATGGAGTCACCCCCCGACGCTGGCTTTTGTCCGCCAATCCAGGCCTTGCCCGTCTGGTTTCAGAGGTTATCGGGGATGACTGGATCACCAACCTTGATGCTCTGAAGGCCCTTGAACCCTTAAGAAATGATGCCGCTTTTATGACACGATTTTCCATGGTGAAGCGGGAAAACAAGCTGCGCCTGGCCCGCCTTATTAAAAAGACGGCCTACGTTGATGTGGATCCGGATTCGATCTTTGACATCCATGCCAAAAGAATTCATGAATACAAACGTCAGCTTTTAAATATCATGCATATTGTGCACGGTTATTTTATGATCCACGAGGACGGCGTGCTGCCTCCCTGTCCCCGGACCTATATTTTTTCCGGCAAGGCAGCCCCCGGGTATTTTATTGCAAAGCTTATCATCCGCCTGATTCATGGGGTGGCCGATGTGATCAACAAAGATCCCCTGGTGAGCCAGTGGATCAAAGTGGCCTTTATTCCGGATTATAAAGTGTCCCTTGCCGAGATTATCATCCCGGGTGCCGATGTCAGTGAACAGATTTCCACAGCAGGCATGGAGGCTTCCGGCACCGGTAACATGAAGTTTGCCATTAACGGGGCGGTGACAATGGGTACCATGGATGGTGCCAACATTGAAATTGCCGACGCTGTGGGTATGGAAAATATTTATATTTTCGGACATTCGGTGGAAGAAATTTCTGCCATGCGAAAAGACTACAATCCCGGGAAAATATTGACAGCTACCCCCCATGCCGGACGGGTGCTTGATGCCATCAATTCTCCTCGGTTCTGCGGCTGGGAATCCGGCATCTTTTCCCCGGTGTTTGACGCGGTGGTAAATCACGGAGATTATTATATGAACCTTGCCGATTTCCAGTCCTATGTGGATACCCAGGCACGGCTGGCAATGGATTATGTCGACAGGAAAAAATGGGGAGAGATGACACTTCTGAACACTGCCCGCACCGGTATTTTTTCCAGTGATCGAACCATTAGGGAATATGCCCGGGACATCTGGGGCATTGAAAGTCAGATATGAAAATATATTTTTCCCTTGAGCTTTTTGCCTTGTCCATGTATTAAATAAACCGCTTGTATACAGTAAAGAAGATTCAAAATATTAAGAGGTGCAACATGGGAATACATGAGCGGAAGCAGAGAGAAAAAGAACAGCGGCGCATTCAGATCATGGAAGCGGCCAAAACGGTTTTCTCAGCCAAGGGATTCAATCGGGCCACCATGGAGGAAATTGCAGGAGAGGCCGAGCTCAGTCCGGGAACCCTGTATCTATATTTTAAAAATAAGGAAGAACTTCATACCTCTCTTTCCATTAATATCCTTGAGTATCTCACGGATCAGATAAATACCTATGTTCACAATAAAGATATCGACGCCATGGCAAAACTCATGGCATTAAAAGATGTTTTTATAAAGGTGTATGAATATGACGCCATGGTGCTGATCAATCTGTTTCATCTTCAATCCGGTGAAACCCTGAAGAATCTGTCGGGACCGGTTCTGACAGAAATAGAAAAGACATCCGCCGATGCCCTGGGGGCCATTACGGCCATTGTTCAGGAAGGTCTGGACCAGGGGATTTTTGTGGATCGGCACCCCGTGGCCCTGGCAGATATCATCTGGGCTACTTATTCCGGCGTGGTGTTGTGGGTGGACAGTAAGCGTCTTTTAAATAATGAAAAGGATTTTGTAAAGCAGACGCTGGAAACGGCCTTTGAACTCATTGCCATTGGGCTGACACGTTCCTGATCCGGGGAATCTGATTTCTTCGTGATACGTTAAAATGCCCGGGCCTGATCCCCCCATCCTGCCATGGATTATGAGGGACAGTTTTGTTATGGCTTATTTTTTGCATAATCTGTGAATGGTCTGGGCATGCCATTCTCCTCTCCCGGAAAACGTGGGGATTCCCCGTTTTTTCAATTCTTCAGCAATTTCTCCAAAGGTACACCGACTGTTGCGCATCTCCTGGATGATGTCAACAACCTCCGTTTTGGTGAGCCGCGATCCATCCATATCCCGGGAGGCAGGCGGGGCTGTGCTTTCCGGCGGGGAGCTGGAGGACAGAACCTGGGGGATATTTTTTCCGGTTAACAAGTCATTCATATTATTAAAAAAACAAGTTATTGCCCTATGAAATTTCATCTGGGTTTCAGCCAGTTTTTCTCCGGTTTCACACATCCTTTCTATGCTGGTGGCGATGGCCGCCAGATTGGCTTTGATTGCTGGCATTGACTGGTTCAGAGCATCCTTTTCCTGGGGCAGATCGTCAAAATTACTTAGTTGCGATCCCCTGCGCTCTTTATTTTTTCGTCTGTCAATGCTTGGATAAAAATTACCTTCGGCACTTTTTCTGGTACCGGAACTGTGTCTTGCTTTTGGGTTTCGCTGGGGATTCCTTAGATTTTTTAAAAATTCATTCATGAAACCTCCTGAAAATATGGCGATTATCATAAAACATGAAGGGGCCGGGTTTCACCGTAGGGGACTTGGTTACAAACATGGCAGCTGTTTAAAAAATTCGGGCTTTAATAAAACATAAGGTTGATCACGATGGATCATGAACTGCTTGAAGGCGTGGGCGGAAATGGCAACCAAGGCCCATTTGATCAAGGATACAGTCTGTGCTGAAAAAGACAATGAGCCTGGATCATTGAATAGTGAACGATTTATTCTTTGTGATTTATTTTTTTAATATATATGAATTTATAAATAAGTCAAGCTGGAAAAACTGAAAAAAACTGAGAAATATGGATCTATTGTCAGAAGGAGCTGCGAGGTGGGAATAAAGGGCTGGGATAAATGGAACCGGCAGCCCAGTGGCTGCCGGTTCCAATGTCGTCGGGGGGAAAGTAAAGGTTTACAGTGCAACCCTGTGGGCCGGTTTTGATCAGGTTTTAGGTCCTGCCAAAAGTTTTTCTGTTTCTTTCTGGATACAATGATAGATATCGTCATCACTGCCGAAAATATCAATGACATCCTTGTGATTGATCAGTTTTTCCAGAATGAATGCGGTGAGATAAAGACTGACCACATTGGGGTTCTGTACCAGGGTGCGAAAGGGTGCAATTTGAAAATCAATGTCAAAATCTTCGGCCTTGCAGAGGGTGTCAAGGCATTTGGCAATCTGTTCTTGAATGGCGTTTTTGCTTACGGTTTCCACAATGCCATTTTCCACCAGGGTCATGGAAACCCAGTTACTGAACATGTCAATATTTTCCCGGACTGCGTGGATGGCCCGGCCTTTTTCCCGTTCTTTGGATGATTCTATTTTTGAAAGCAGTTTAGCTTCTCTGTGTCCCACATTAAATGTTTTACCCATAGCCTGTCCTTCTTATGGTTTTATGGAGCCTGGTTCCGGAAAAATCTTTTGCCAAGGCCGCAATATGTTAATCTTTATTTATCTCTGGCGAAGAGTATAATCGGAAATGAACATGGGTTACAAGATAAAAATCATATGGCTTCAATAATAATCTGGGGAAAGCTTTTGCGGTTGAATCGATTCATTCGGACTCTGAATGCAATTTTGTTAAAGTACACCGGCAAGGGCTGATCCTTATTAATATTGAATTGAAACGCTTCAATGGTTGCGCTGATTCCAGAGGTGGATGTTTTTTCCAGGATCATTTTCCGATGTCTATCGGCGATGATGACAGAGGATGTCACCTGGAGATTTGAGCAGTGAAAGAGGGGTTCGGGATTGTCGGTGCCAAAGGGGCGAAGGCCATCCACCTCGTTGATGAGCGTTTCGGTTATTTCATGAGGTTCCAGAACACAGTCCAGAATTAATTGTTTTTTTAAGGGGTGTTTCTGGACGGCCAGGGCAACCTTCTGCTCAAACATTTCTGCAAAGGTTGCAATGTTTGTTTCCAGAAGTGAGATACCAGCCGCCATGACATGGCCACCGAATTTTTCCAGCAAACTTGTGCATTGGGTTAAGATGGCATGGATATCCACCGAAGCCACACTTCTGCACGAACCTGTGGCTGGCGTGGCTGCCGTGGAGATGAGCACCACCGGCCTGAAATATTTCCGTGCGGTTTTAGATGCGGCAATGCCTAGCACACCGGGATTCCATTTGTTATCGGAGAGTACAATGGCCTGGCGATCCAGGATCTCCGGGTGTCGCACAATCTTATTTTCAATCTCCTCCACTATACTCTTTTCCGTCTGCTGCCGCTTCAGGTTCAGCTGATCCAGCAGGGCTGCGGTCTGCTCTGCACTGCCTTTTTCCCGGGTGGTGAGCATACCCACACAGATTTGTGCATGGGCCATACGTCCGGCGGCATTAATTCTCGGCGCGATCCGAAAGGAGATATCATCGGAGTCAAAAAAAGATGTATCCACCCGACTGACGTTGGCAAGGGCTTTCAGGCCTGGCCTTTTTCCCTTTTGAATTACCCGGATACCTGCGATGGTGAAAATGCGGTTTTCGTTTTTCAGGGGCACCATGTCCGCCATGGTGCCGATGGCCACCAGATCGCAATAACCCATGAGGTTGGGTTCTGTGATGGAGGTCCAGAAATTTTGTTGTCTCAGATACTGTCTCAGGGCAATGACAAGATAAAAGGCTACCCCCACACCGGCCAGGTGATCAAGGTGGGAAGAACAGTCTTTTCGTTTGGGATTGACAATGGCCACGGCCCGGGGAAAGGGCTGTGAAATTTCATGGTGGTCGGTGATGATGACGTCAATGTCTTCCTCGGCAGCCTTGGCTACGGCATCGTGGTTGTCCGACCCGCAGTCCACGGTGATGATCAGATCGATGTGCCGTTCCACGGCCATGTCAATGTGTACGGGCTTCATGCTGTACCCTTCCTGGGTTCGGTGGGGAATGTACCAGGATACATCGGCATTTACATGGGTGAAGAAATCATGGAGTATGGCGGTGGCCGTGACACCGTCGGCATCAAAATCTCCAAAAATCAAAATTTTTTCCTGGTTGCATATAGCCGTATAAATGCGTTCCACCGCACAGGTCATGTCCTTCATGGCAAAGGGCGGGGTCAGGTTGTCAAAGCTTGGGGACAGAAAAGAAAAAGCGGCTTCCGGTGAGGTGATGCCGCGGTTGACCAGAAGTGCGGCAACGGCCGGATGGCACCCGATGATGCGGGAAATTTTTGCCACTATGCCGGGATCGGCAGATTTGTGTACCCATTCCATATCCATATATTTTCCCTGAAATTGCTTTTTATATCCAATTGTCAGCCTAAAGTCCAGTCATTACAAATGTTGGCAACCCAGATGTCTGGTTTTTTTAACAAAAATGTCAATATGCCACCCCCGACGTCTACCCTAACCGGAACGGCTGACCGTTGGGGGCGGCATAATGCCATTTGGCTCCGCGTTTACGACCCATTAATCGTTGTGTCGGCAGGCTGACATGGTGGCTATATAAAAATATATTGGTCAAACCTGTCATTGATGTTATATATTAAGATTTTAGACTTTTTGCTCAAACACCATGGACCGGGCAGGTATGAATACCATTATAAAAAAATTTCAGGTAGAAAAAAGCCACATCGGGTTTTTAAAATTTATTTTTGAGGCCCATGACGGACTGGGGGTAATAACCACCCTGGACCCTGGGTCAGGACTTGTGCAGTTTGCCATTGCACCGGGGTGCCTCTGCGATGTGGAAGCTATTTTAGAAGATTTGAAAAAGGATGTGAAAATTAATGAAGTGTAAGGGCTATGTATATATTTATACCATTGGCTGCCAGATGAACACCTATGATTCTGAGAAATTGTTTGTGATTCTGCACAAGATGGGGTACGAAAAAACAGATGAACTCAACGATGCAGATATCGTGATTTGCAATACCTGCTCAATTCGGGAAAAGGCCCAGGAAAAAGCTTACAGTTTTCTGGGAAGACTTGCCGATAAGAAAAAGAAAAAAACCCATCTGGTGTCCATCATGGCCGGGTGTGTGGCCCAGCAGGAAAAAGAAAATGTATTTAAGCGCATTCCCCATCTGAATGTGGTGATGGGTACCCATGCCGTGGATCAGCTTCCCCGCATCATTGAAGCCGTTCAGTCCGGACGTACCCATATCTGTGAAACCCGGGAAACCCATGGGATTTTTGAAACACCCCCCCGCATTGAAACTGGCAAGGCCTTAAAAAAGGTCTCCCGCTTTGTTACCATCATGCAGGGCTGTGATAATTATTGCACCTATTGTGTTGTTCCCTATGTCCGGGGACGGGAGCGAAGCCGCACCCCGGAAAGCATTGTGGAAGAGATCACCCTGTTGGCCGAAACCGGGGTGAAAGAGGTGACACTTTTGGGTCAGAATGTCAACTCCTATGGACAAAAAGAGGGCATCTGCTCCTTTCCGGAACTTCTGGCCAGGATTAGCGATGTGTCAGGTATAGAGCGTATCCGATTTGCTACCTCCCATCCCAAGGATTTATCCGATGAACTTATTTTTGCCATCCGGGATCTGGACAAAGTGTGCAATCAGCTTCACCTGCCGGTGCAGTCGGGGTCCAACGACATCTTAAAAAAAATGCACCGGGGATATACCCGGGAGATGTATCTGGAACGTATCGCCATGCTGCGAAACCATTGTCCGGATGTGGGACTTTCTTCTGATATGATTGTGGGCTTTCCATCGGAAACCCGACAGGATTTCGAACAGACCCTGTCTCTTATTTCCACCGTCGGGTTTGATGGTTTGTTTGCCTTTGCCTATTCGGACCGGCCCAATGCACCGGCGGCCCACTTTTCCGGGGCAGTGGATGAAGTGGAAAAGATGGCCCGGCTCAATGAATTGCTGGCCCTCCAGGAAACCTTTACAGAACAGCAAAACCAGGCCCTTGTCGGGACCATGCAGAAGGTTCTGGTGGAAGGCAGGAGCCTTAAAAAGCGCCATATGGAACCCGGGGAGAGTGTTGCCGCACCCCAAATGACCGGGCGTACGGATACCGGTAAGATTGTCCATTTCAATGCCACAGGCGTGGCACCGGGAGAAATGGTAAACATAAACATAGTTCAAGCCTATTCCCATTCCCTCTGGGGAACGTGTGAAGGGGAGTCATTACAGTGAAGATCAGATCTAGTAGACAAAAGGTGGGCAGAAATAGCCCCTGTCCCTGCGGAAGCGGAAAGAAATTTAAAAACTGCTGCATGAATGGGGTGTCAGCCCCCATGACCTTGAAGGAAGAATATAAAAAGAAATTTGATATTACCCTTAAAGATCCCCATGAGATTGAGGGCATAAGAGCTGCAGGGCGCGTACTTATGGATATCATGGACAAGGTGGAACGCATGATCGCACCGGGGATTAAAACCGAAGAGATTAACACCTTGGTCCATGAAGAGACCCTGAAGGCGGGTGCTGTGCCTGCCCCCCTTAATTACCGGGGATTTCCCAAAAGTGTCTGCGTTTCCGTCAATGAAGTCATCTGTCATGGGATTCCCGGGGAGCGTGTGTTAAAGGACGGTGACATCGTTAATGTGGATATCACCCCCATACTCAACGGGTTTTATGCCGATGCCAATAAAACCTTTTTTGTGGGCACCCCCACAAGGGAAGGGAAAAAAATAGTGGCTGTGGCAGCAGAATCTTTGAAACGGGCCATGGCAATGGTCAAACCCGGGGGAAACCTTGGAGACATCGGCTGGGCCATCCAGACCTACGCCGAAGGCCAAGGATGTTCCGTTGTCCGGGAGTTTGTGGGGCATGGTGTGGGGCTGGATTTTCACGAGCAGCCCCAGGTACTCCATTTCGGCAAGCGGGGCCGCGGGGTAAAACTGGTACCTGGCATGGTGTTCACCATTGAGCCCATGATCAACCTTGGAAGACGCGATCTTCATATTCTGCCGGATCGCTGGACAGCCGTCACCAGTGATGCCTCTCTGTCTGCGCAGTTTGAACAGACCATCCTTGTGACGGAGACCGGGTTCGAAAGTCTTACCCCTTACGAACTATAAGCCTCGTTCTTTTAATTTATAAATATTGGGTTTGGTAGTGTAAATGTTTGGCCAGTGCCCCATATTCGTCTATTTGGGATTGCGTAGCATATAAATGCTAAATAGGGTAAAATAGACGAATATGGTGTGCTGATCGAATATTTACTTTAATTTTTCATGCTGTGGATGGGAGCGGGAATTCTGCCGCCCTGTTTCACAAATGAATCCCGAAGGTGGGCATGGGCAACGTCCATGATTCGTGCTTCCCCCAGAAGACCCCCGAAATAAACCTTGTCCCCTGCTTTTTTCCCGGGTACAGGGATAAGTCTTGTGGCCGTGGTCTTGTTGTTTATCATGCCGATGGCCATTTCGTCGGCAATGATGCCGGCCAGGGATTCTTCGGTGATATGCCCGGGGATGGGCACCATGTCAAGCCCCACGGAGCACACGCAGGTCATGGCTTCAAGCTTCTCAATGGAGAGATAGCCGTTGGCTGCGGCTTCGGCAATGTTTAAATCCTCACACACCGGAATAAAGGCACCGCTTAATCCCCCCACATGGGAGCTTGCAAAGGCTCCGCCTTTTTTGACGGCATCATTCAACATGGCAAGGGCCGCCGTGGAGCCGGGTACCCCGATGCTGGTAAGGCCCAGTGCCTGGAAAATTTCACCAATGCTATCCCCCACCGTGGGTGTGGGTGCCAGGGAGAGATCCACCACCCCGAACCGGATGTTTAATGTGTCTGCCACCTCCCGGCCGATGAGTTCACCCACCCTTGTGACCTTGCAGGCTGTTGTTTTGATGATTTCCGCAATTTGCCCCAGGCGCAGGCCAGGGGATTTTTCCAGGGCCCGTTCAATGGCTTTTTTAACCACCCCGGGGCCGCTGACGCCCACATTAATAACGGCATCGGCCACCCCCACCCCGAGATAGGCCCCTGCCATGAATGGCATGTCTTGGGGAATATTGGCAAACACGCACAGCTTGGCACAGGCAAGGCCGTCATCATCGGCTGTCAGGGCTGCGGCTTTTTTAATGACCCGGGCCATTTCATACACGGCATCCATGTTGATACCCGATCGGGTGGTGGCCACATTCACCGAGGCGCAAAGCCGCTGGGTTTCGGCGAGGGCCTGGGGAAGGGCATCCATGAGGGCACGGTCCCCAGGGGCAATGCCCTTTTCCACCAGGGCCGAGAATCCGCCCATGAAATCAATGTTTACGGCCTTAGCAATGTCATTTAAGGTATGGGCAATTTCCACCATCTGGGGAGCGGAAAAAGGTGCTCCCACCAGGCCGATGGGGCTCACCGAAATGCGCTTGTTCACCACGGAAATGCCGTACTTGTCCCCCACGGCATCGCAGACTCTTACAAGATCTGTGGCATTGCGGAGGATTTTGGCACGAATTTTTTGCTTGAACACTTCAAGGTCATGGCTGACGCAGTCAAAAAGGCTGATGCCCAGTGTTACCGCCCGGACATCAAGATGTTCGTTTTTAACCATTTCTATGGTTGATATGATTTCCTGTTCATTAAACATGGGGTTTTCCTTGGGGAATATGACCTTTCCCTTATCCGTTAATCAATGGGTATAATCGGCAGATACGTCTGTTTTTTAATTGGATACGGGAAAGGATGCTCCAGAATTAAATTTTATTGATGGTTTCAAAAATATTTTTGTGCTGTATGGAAATATCCAGTCCCAGTTCCGCCGCTTTGGTTCTTAGGGCTTCAAACAGGTGAGTCTGGTCGGTGGTCGGGGTCACGGCGATTTCATAGACCATGATATTGGCCGTTGGATCATCCCCCCCCTTGAACACCGCTTTTAGGTTGGTTACGTTCACCTGATGTTCAGCAATTATCTGGGTGAATCTGGCTACCAGGCCCTTCTGGTCAGGGCCGATGGTGGTGATAAGAAATGTTTCTGCAGCTACGGGGATCTTCGTTTCATCTGGCTGGGAAATCTGGTCCATGTAAATCTGAAGGCCTTGGGCGGACAGATCCCGGTCAAGCCGCTGATGCAGGGTCTTCATGTCCAGTCCCGGAGGGGGTTCCACAATGAAAAAACCTGAAAATTCGTTCTGCAGGATCATTTGGTTTACATTTTGAAGGTTGCAGTCAAGGGCGTATAAACTGGCGGATACCCTGGCGATGATGCCTGGTTTGTCCTTGCCCAGAACGGTGATGATCAATTTTTTCATGGTTAAAACTCCTGAATGTACGTTTGTGCCCAGGTAATTCCGGGTCTGCATTATAAAACGCTTTAATAAACCATTCCGGCATGGAGGTAAACCATAAAAAATGATGTGCCCGCTGTTCCTGCAAGCTCTGATGCATGTTTTACGGGGCCTTAAGCTGTCCATGGAAAAATATTGATGTTTGGGGGAAGTATGATTATACTTAGTCCTGATACCCCGGATTTGTCATAAAGAAAGACCGGTGTGATAACCTATTTATGTGGAGCATGAAATTTAAATGTCGGAAAAAGGCTGGTCATCGTTTGTCAGGGATTATAAAGTTGTTTTGTTAATTGTTATCATTGGTTTTTTCCTCATTGAACTGGAAATTCTGGTGATGGCGTCCATGAAATCAGGCAGACAATCTTGGCTGAAGGTCATGGGAGATGATGGACAGATCATATATGAGGTTAAAGGTTCTACACTGACCAACTTTAATAAATATTACTTTGAAAACACCTTCGGTTCCCTGGATCAATACCAGGTGAAACTCTATACAAAGGATATTCCTTTTCCTTTTCGGGCATGGTTGTCTGCATCGGTGGGAATTCCGGTGGGCCTGATTCTTCTGCTGGCCTTTGTGCTTAAGGCGGCCAAGGCCTTGGTGCAGGATCAGGTGGATGAAGAAAACCCGGAAGAAGATAAAACCCCCAAGGGGCGGGGGGAGCATTTGCTGTTTCGCATGGGCAAGCTAAATATCTTCATCATCGGATTCTTATTGATCAGTGCAGTGCTGCTTTACTGGATTGTGCCCAACATGCTCACCTTTTTGGCCAAGGCGGGCATTGAAACCTTTGAGCATTACAAATATTTTTTCATGACCGTGCTGGGGGCCCTGTTTTTGTTGTTTGCCTGGTTCATGCACATGAAATATCAACTGGCCCGTAAAAGCATGGATGCCCAGACCGAGATTCGTAAATTTGAGCTCCAGCTGGAACATGAAAGACACTTAAGTGGTGTGCCCGCCTTGGGCTATGATGGCGGTGAAAAGCCCCAGTTGATCGGATATGAAGATGGTGTTGTGGAAGAAGATACCACAGGAAATGAGACATGAAGATTATCACCACCCACAAAGGAACCGATTTTGATGCACTGGCCTCCCTGGTGGCGGGAACCCTTATTTATCCAGGTGCCAGGGCTGTTTTACCCAACGTGATAAATCCCAATCTCAAGGGATTTCTTTCCATCCACAAGGATGTTTTTGGTTGTTGTTCCCCTGGGGAGATAACCATGGATGATGTGACATCCCTTGTGGTGGTGGACACAAATTGCTGGCGTAGACTGGAGGGCATGGATGCCCTGAAAAAACGACGGGATATTCACATCACCATCTGGGATCACCACATTGATGGCGACATCAAGGCCCATGAGCGCCACCAGGAAAGCTGCGGGGCCAACATTACTCTGATGGTCAGGGAGCTAAAGGCCCAGAGAAAACTTTTAACCCCCATCCAGGCCACCCTGTTTCTCATGGGGCTTTATGAGGATACCGGTAATCTGACCTTTGCCTCCACCACAGCCGAAGATGCACTTGCCGCGGCATATCTCCTGGAAAGAAAGGCGGATCTTCAGATTTTATCCACATTCCTGCGCCAGGCCTATGGCAAGCAGCAGAAGGAAATTTTGTTCCAAATGATTCAGCAGGCGGCCCGCACGGAATTATCCGGGTATAACGTCAGCATTGTGTCCATGGATATCACCGGGCATATACAGAATCTGTCCATGGTGGTCCAGATGTACCGGGAAATTGTCAATGTGGATGCAGCCTTTGGCATTTTTAATGATGTGGAGCGAGATCGTTGCATGGTCATCGGCAGAAGCAACATAGAAGGGATCAATATTGGCGTTATCATGAGAAGCATGGGGGGGGGGGGACATCCGGGTGCAGGCTCTGCCCTGCTGAAAAAAACCAACCCTGATGTTATAAAAGAGATGGTTGTGGAGATGGTGAAAGGCAACCAACATTCATCGGTGATGCTGTCCGACATCATGTCCTATCCAGTCACCACGGTTCATGAAGATACCAGTGTGGATGATGTGGCCATGATCTTGCGGGAAAAGGGCTGTACGGGCATGCCCGTGGTGGATGATGACAACCACATGGTGGGAATTATTTCCCGACGGGATTTTAAAAAAATTCGCAAGGATAGTCACATGCGATCCCCTATTAAGGCATTCATGAGTCGGGATGTCGTGTCCATCTCACCCCAGAGTAGTGCCATTGATGCGGCACGTCTTATGATCAAGCATGACATCGGACGGATTCCCGTCCTACATGACGGTGAAATCATCGGTATTGTCACCCGGTCTGACACCATGCTTTACTTCTATGATATTCTGCCGGATTGATCAGGTCTTTATTTTCTTATCGGCCCATACTGCCAGTTGTTCCCTGAAAATTTTGGAATTGTGGCGGATATCCACGGGAAAGCCCGGATGGATTAATATATGCTCAATGGCCTCGGCCAGGGGATGTTTGTCGGCCAGGGTATGAAGTTCATCCACAAGCATAGCGGTATTGGTTACACCGGTTTCCACTTCAATGCACATCACCGCCGTTTGCATGTCCCGGGGACCCACCCCTGTAAGGGCGCTTCTGAATACCTGGGGATGATTGTTGAACACCGCCTCAACGGGGATGGTGAAAAGCGGCCCCTTGCCGGTGATCACACGGTGGCTTTTTCTTCCGCAGAACCAGAATCGTCCCTTGGTGTCCCGCCAGGCCAGATCACCCATGCGGTGCCATATGCCGCCGTCACCGTCTTCAATCTTGGCCAAAAGTTCGGCTCTGGGGTTATTAAAATACCCGGATGTGACCAGGGGTGCTTTTACCACAATTTCTCCAACCTCACTGGGCTGTGCTTTCAGATCCTCATTCCATTGTGCAATGGGATCATCGGTGATGGTGATGATTTCAACGGGGGTGTCACCAATGGGGTACCCCACGCACATGCCAAACCCCTGTTCGCTTAATTTGCGGGTTTCTGTCAGAATTTCATGGCTGCCAATGGAGATGATGGGCACTGCCTCGGTGGCACCATAGGGGGTGTGAATCTCAGTGTCCTCATTGAGCATGGTGGAGAATTGTTCAATGTTTGCCGGGGTCACCGGAGCGCCTGCGGACACCACTCGCTTAAGGGATGGCAGCTGTATTCCCATTTCTTTACCGTATTTCCCCACCCGGTTGAGCAGGGCAGGGGAGGCGAACATGTTGGTGACCCCCTGGTTTTCAATGGCTTCAATGATGCGTTCAGGGTTCACCAGGGCAGGCTTTGTGGGGTCCATGTCGGGAATGACGGCGGTCATGCCAAGGGCCGGGTCAAACAGGGCAAATAGTGGAAATGTGGGCAGATCAATTTCATCTGCTCCAATTTTGAAATGATCCCTGATCTGCCGCAGCTGGGCATCAAAATTACCATGGGTGTACACCACCCCTTTGGCAGGTCCAGTACTGCCCGTGGTAAAGAGGATGGCCGCGGTTTCATGGGCCGCGGTTTCTGCCGCTGGAAACGGGGCCTGTGTTTCCCGGGCCAGCAGCTGATCAAGGCTCAGGCCTCTCCAGAATCTTCGTTTTCCCACGGTGACCCAGGTTTTGACGGTTTTGAATCGCCAGGGGTTGAATATTCTTAAATAATGGGCCTTTTCAATGCCGATGAAGGCGTCGGGCTTTCCCTGTTCAAAGCATGACAGCATGCGTTTTATCCCCATTCCCGGGTCCACCACCACTGGAACAGCCCCCACCTTGAAAAGGGCAAAGGTAATGGTGAAAAAATCTATGCCAGGGGGGACCATCAGGATGGTTCTGCTACCCCGGGTGATGCCGTTTTCTTCAAAGGCATAGGCCAACTGATCCGTGGCCCTGTCCAGCTGAAGGAAGGTCATGTGGCTGTATGGTATCCGTTTTTTTTTATCCCTGGAATGGGGGACCACCACGGCTCTTTTATAGGGAAATGTCTGTGCACTTTTTTTCAACCAGTAGGAAATATTCACAATATCGTTCATAAAACACCTGTTTCCGCTTTTTAAAACTTGATGACTATTTTTTTGTCCTGAAAATGCCCGGGAGGGGGCAGACCATGAATTTTGAGTGTTTTGTTTGTTTTTCTAATTACACACCGCCTGTGAAAAAAACGGATTTTAGAATGTTATGTTACGTACCTGTACCAGGTATTTCAGATTTCATCTGATTTGTCAGTATTTTTTTTATACGATGTCGGAAAATTTAATTTCCAGGATGCTCCTGATACGCATTGACCCGCCAACTGTGGCGGGTGCCCCATGCTGTGACCAAGCCTGACACCTCCCCACTATATGTCAATATAAAAAATTTGATCATCTAAGGATGACCCTTGAACTGAAAATTGGTTGATAATTTCCGTACAGGCGTTATTGTAAATGAAAATGATGAATAACTCAACGTTTCGGCCTGTAAATTCGGAACATGATCACAACACATGTCAATCATGTCATAATAAAACTGGACTTGCTCACAACTTAGGCAACCCTGGTGTGGATCAGGATTGGGTTATTGACCCCTCTTCGCAAGCCTGATCCCGCTGTCCCACCAGATTATGACGTCTGGCCGATGTTATGAGCAAATCCTAAAAAACTGATCATTGAGTGAATAATGTTCAGAAAACTGGGAACTTTAAACCATAAGGTGAAACCTCTGCATACGCGTAAATCCATGGAATGGACCCTTCCAGATATTATGGATCTTGAATATTTTCTGGAACAGGATCAGAACACACAGGAACAGGATGCCCTCAGAAAAAGAGATCGAACATTTTATTTAGACCAGATTCTGCCGCAACTGGAGGCCTCGGATGGCCCAGGTAAATCGGATGGAAGAACGTTAACCCCGGGTAAACAAGTGCTTCTTAAATGGCTTGAATTGCGGCGTTCCCAGGCAGAGGCTGGCCATAAAGAACAGAAGCTTCTTCCCGGTTCCATTTATAGGGAGACATCTCCTCTTATCCTCTGGCTTTTTTTCCTGGGGGGCGTATTTCTGGGTATCACGGTGGTGGCATCTTTTTTTTCCTACGCCGGTTCCCGTCCCCTAAATATTTCCTATTATCTTTCCCTGACATTGCTGGGTCAGCTGATACTGCTTTTTTTATCCATGGCAGGGTTTTTAATGGCTGGAACCAATGGCTCCTCTTCCAGAATGCCTATACTGCAGAACCTGTTCGGCGTGTTTGCCCACACCCTTGTGGGAAAAATCAAAGAAAAATCCTTAACACATATTCACCGGGGGCACCAGGATGCCATGATTTCGGCACTGGGTCTTGTCAGGGCAAAGCACCGGATTTATGGCTCTCTTTTTCTATGGCCTCTGTTTATCCTGGGGCAGGTGTTTGCCCTTGGTTTTAATACTGGCGTACTTGTCACCACCCTTACCCGAGTGGTGTTTTCGGATACAGCCTTTGGGTGGCAGTCCACCCTCAAGGTGGGGCCGGAACTTGTCCATGGGCTGGTTTCTGTGGTGGCTTTGCCCTGGTCCTGGATGTTTCCCGCGGGTGTTGGAGTGCCCACCATGGAACAGATCTCTGGCAGCCGCATGATCTTAAAGGATGGCATCTATCATCTGACAACTGCAGATCTTATTTCCTGGTGGCCTTTTCTGTGCCTTTGTGTGTTCTTTTATGGCTTTCTCCCCCGCCTTGTCCTGGTGGGTGTGGGGCAGTGGATGAAAAAACAAAGCATTGCGGCCCTTAGTTTTGACCATGCATCCTGCCAGCGCCTTCTATCTCGAATGACTACGCCCTTTTTTTCCATTGATGCATCCATTGCGCCTTCACGGGTTTTTGCACCAGCCAGGGAAACTTCCACCCATAAAAAGAGGGGGGCTGAAGCGGCCCATAAGGGCACTGTTCCCTGTGGGCGAGATAAGAATCCTTCCCATGGGTTGGATTCCATTTTACCATTGAATCAATCTCCCCTGCCCAAAGAAAAAGAAAAACAGGGGGCTCCCGCTACAGGATTAGAACCAAAAATAAAACGGAAACCGAAATCGCCAAAAAAACAGACCCCAGACCCTATTCCAGACGAGGGAGTTCGCCATCCCCCTTCCGCTTCTTCTGCCCCCCCCTCGGGTTCATTTTCCCATAGACTGCATCAGACCCGTGGCGCTCTGGTTCTGATTTCAGAGGATTTGGCCGATACCCTGGATCTGGATGAGCTGGCCCGGCAGGTGTTTCTGCATTGTGGAACATCCCTGGTGAAGCATCTGATCGTGGGTGAGGATGCCGATGCAGAATTGAAAATGATACGGGCCATCTGTCATGCCCCCCGTGACATGACGGAGCGGAACGCCCCCATGCCTGGCAAAGAAACCGCACATGCTTTGTCCTCTGAAGGGGCTCTTGACCATCGCCAAGAAGAAAATCCCGGCGTGCTTTCATCCGTTGTATGGGTCCTGGAAGCCTGGCAGCCCCCCATAAAAGAGACCCTGTTTTTTTTAAAATCCCTTCGCAGAGATCTCGGTGATGGCATGGATCTTGTGGTGGCCCTGGTGGGAAAACCAACGGTACACACCGTGTTTACCCTCCCCGGTGCCATGGATCTGTCCGTGTGGCATAAAAAAATTGATGCCCTGGGAGATCCCTGGCTGCGCATTGAAACCCTGGAGGTATTATCATGATGAATCAAGGGGTACCGGAATTTGCCATCATCGGTCATCCCAATGAGGGGAAATCCTCTGTGGTGTCCACCTTAAGTGAGGACGACACGGTGCGTATAGGTCCCTATCCCGGTGAAACCACTGTGTGCCAGACCTTTCCGGTGGTGGTTGATGGAAAGGAGATTATCCGGTTTGTGGATACCCCGGGATTTCAGAATCCCCGGCAGACCCTGGCATGGATGCAACGGTATAAGGGACCGGGCCATGGCATTGTGGATGCCTTTATTGAGGCCCATAAAGATGACCTTGATTTCATGGATGAATGCGAGCTGTTAAGTCCCATTGCAAGGGGGGCCGGTATTATTTATGTGGTGGATGGTTCTCGGCCGTTGCGCAAGGTGGACCGCATGGAAATGGAGATCCTCCGCTTGACGGCTCGTCCCCGCATGGCCATCATCAACGCCAAGGATAGCGATACCCAGTATCTTGATGTTTGGAAAACCGAGTTCCGACGGCAATTTAATGCCATTCGACAGTTCAATGCCCACCATGCCACCTATGCCGAGCGCCTGGAGCTTCTGGAGAGCCTGAAGCGGGTGGATCAGGACTGGCAGCCTGCTCTTAATTTTGTAATTGAGGTGTTTAAAAAAGAGTGGAACCAGCGGGTATCCCAGACGGCGGACATTATCTTGCAGATGCTTGAAGAGATGCTCACCTTCACTCTGACGGCCAGTATAAAACCCGGCGGCAATGCCGAAGAAACCTCCATGAAACTTTCACAGACCCATCGGCAGAAGAGCGAGGCCATGGAGAAAAAAGCCCATGCTCGCATCCGTAAATGTTTTAAGCACAATATTTTCAATCTCACCCTTCCCCCGGACAGCATTATCCATGAGAATTTGTTCAGCCGAAAAACCTGGCAGTTTCTGGGTTTGAAACCAGGGGAGGTGGTCCTGGCCGCCGGGGTGGCAGGCGGTGCGGCCGGTGCGGCCCTGGATGTGGCGGCCGCCGGTCTTACCTTTGGCATTTTTTCCACCATCGGGGGGATTCTCGGGGCGGGATCCGCTGCTCTTAGTGGACGACGCATGGCAGATATCTCATTTAAGGGGGTACGACTGGGAAGGGATCAGGTCCAGGTAGGCCCCCCGGGAACTCTGCCGTTTCTCCATGTATTGCTGGATCGGGCCTTGATTTATTATGGCAGTGTGATTAACTGGGCCCACGGGCGCAGGGATATGGATACCTGGGACGGTGTGGAAATGGCAAGTCGACTGAAAAAAGGCCATACCGCCCGCTGGAATTCCCACGATAAAAAAATATGCCGGGTGTATTTAGAGGCCATGATGGACAAAAAATCCAAAAAACGGGAAATTGCTGTCAGGGCGTTTCGAAGTCTTCTGGAAACAAAACTGCACCAGATGGCGGCCGGTGATACCCAATAAACGCTGTTAACCCCAAAAGAGGTAAATGTGAAACAATTCCAGTTGCTGAAACCCTATCTCATGGAACGTCGCTTCCATATCATTGCTGGCCTGATTTCTCTTTTGATTGTTGATCTGCTTCAGCTTTTTATTCCCCGGATTATTAAATGGGCCATTGATGACATTACATTGCACACCGTTGCCCGGGGGGGATTGTTTAAGTACGGTCTGTACATTGCCGGGTCCGCCCTTGCCATTGGTGTGTTCCGGTTCAGTTGGCGGTATCTGATCATGGGAACGTCCCGGCGCATGGAAGAGGGGATAAGGGGGCAGTTGTTTGATCATATACAGACTCTGCCCGCCCGGTTCTTTGACACCACCACCTCCGGGGATATCATGGCCCATGCTACCAATGACATGGCCAATATTCGTATGGCGCTGGGCATGGGAATTGTGGGATTGACCGACACCATTGTACTTGGATGTGCCGCCATTTTTTTTATGGCATACATTAACCTTGAGCTCACCCTTCTGGCCCTTGTGCCCATGCCTTTTATTGCACTTTTTACCAAAATATTGAGCAAAAAACTCTTTCTGGCCTACCGGGAGGTCCAGGAATCCTTTTCGAATCTCATGGAATCCACCCGGGAACGGTTTGCAGGCATACGCATTATCAAGGCCTTTAACCGGGAGGCCACAGAGGTGGCAGGTATAACAGAGGAATCCCAGGCCTACATCACAAGCAACATGAAGCTTGTGAAACTCAGGGGGATTATCTTTCCCCTGGTAATTTTTCTGACCAATGTCAGCCTTGCCATCATCCTTGGGGCTGGCGGACGAAGGGTAATTCTTGCCGATATTTCCACCGGTGATTTTGTGGCCTTTATCAGTTATTTAAACCTTTTGACCTGGCCGGTGATGGCTGTGGGTTGGGTGGCCAACCTGATCCAGCGGGGCAAGGCATCCATTGACCGTGTGAATGTCATTTTAGATGTTCCCGGGGAAACGGTAAAGGAAGGAGAGGTGTTTAATCCCTCACATATCCATGGTGAAATCATGCTGAACAGGGTTTCTTTTTCCTTTGATAAAAAGGTGCTGGACCAGGTAAGTTTCAATGTAAAACCGGGCATGGTGCTTGGCATTGCCGGCCCTCCGGGAAGTGGAAAAACCACTTTGGCAACCCTTATCCCCAGGGTTTATGATCCCCATGGCGGCAAAATTTTAATTGATGGCATGGACATCGGCCAGATATCCCTTAAAATTTTGCGGCAATCCATATCCTTCATGCCCCAGGAACCCTTTCTATTTTCCGGCACCATCAAGGCTAACCTTCTGTTCGGAGACCCCCATGCCGGTGATGAAAAAATAGAAAAGGCCCTTGCCATGGCAGGCCTTACAAAAACCATAGAAGGGTTTCCCATGGGCCTTGACACCCTCATCGGAGAAAAAGGGGTGATGCTTTCCGGTGGGCAGAAACAGCGCATCGCCCTGGCCCGGGCATTTTTAAAGGACGCCCCCATTTTAATTCTGGATGATCCGGTGAGCCAGGTGGACATGGGCACAGCCTCGGATATCATTAAAATCATTGATGACATGTCAGGTAAAAAAACAATTGTGATTATTTCCCATCGGTTTTCCATTTTCAAAAATGCAGATCAGGTGGTGGTGCTGGACCAGGGCCGGGTGGTGGAACAGGGTACCCACCTGCAGCTCATTGATCAAAACGGATATTACGCCCGTTCCTGGCAGATGCAGGAGACCGAAGCGGCCCTTGTAAGGAGTGACTCATGAAATTTGATATAGGTGGACATCCGGAGGAGCGGCTGCAGGAACAAAAGGACATTCGTCTTCTGGGGCGTTTTGTGCCCCTTCTCACCCGGAACAGGTCCATGATCTTTGCGTCTGTCCTGCTCATGGTGCTGCTTTCTCTTCTGGACATTGTGGTGCCTTTTGTGACCCGCTCGGTGGTGGATGATTATATTCTGCCTTCCATGGCACAGACAGATAAATCCCGGTATCTCATGGGGGCCTTCTGGGGTGGGATTATTCTGTTCGGGGTGGCCCTGGCCAGGTTTGTGTTCAGCTTTGTGCAGATCATGGTGATGGAGCTTGCCGGACAGCGCATGATGCACGATCTGCGCGTCAAGGTCTTTTCCCACATCCAGGCCCTCCCTGTTTCATTTTTCACCAAAAACACCGTGGGAAAACTTGCCACCCGGGTGACCAACGATATCCAGAACATGCAGGAGATGTTCACCACGGTTATCACCTTTGTGATGAAGGACCTTTTCACGCTCACAGGCATTGTCATCATTGTGGTGGCCATGGATGTAAAACTGTCCCTGGCACTTTTTTTTATTTTGCCCCTTGTGGTGCTCACCACCTGGTTTTTTTCCCAACAATCCCGGGAGGTCTTTAGACGTCTCCGGGTAAATGTCGCTGAAATCAATGCCCTTTTTTCAGAATCCACCGGTGGTATAAGGGTGATTCAACTGTTTTCCCGGCAGAAACATATGATGGAACAATTCCGGGAGGTCAACCATGAAAATTTCCTTGCCGGTGTCAACCAAGTGAAGATATTCGGGCTGTTCATGCCCGTGATTGACATGTTGAGTTCCCTTGCCCTTGCCATTGTGATTTTTTATGGCGGAGGACGAGCTGTGTCCGATGCCCTGACCCTCGGAACCCTGGTTGCCTTTATTTCCTACACCAAGATGTTTTTCCGGCCGGTGCGGGATCTTTCGGAAAAACACAATATTCTGCAGAATGCCCTCTCCTCCGGGGAGCGTATTACCCAGATTCTGGATAAACAGGTGGATCACATCGGGGGAAGCCTTTCCCTTGACAGACTTGAATCCCTTCGGTTCCAGGATGTGGGATTTGCCTATACTCCGGGTGAAGAAATTTTGAAAAATGTGTCCTTTGAAATAAAGGCTGGCCAGTCCCTGGCCATCCTTGGGCCCACGGGCTCCGGGAAAACCTCCCTGATTAATCTCATTGTAAAATTTTATCCCAGGAGCCGCGGGCATATTAAAATCAACGGTAAAGACATAGATGACTATGCCACCCCGGCCCTGCGGGAAAAAATCGCCCTGGTTACCCAGGACCCCTATCTTTTTTCCGGCACCATTCGGGACAACATTGTTCCCCCCGGCACAGTCATGGACCCGGAGGCACTAGATGCCATTCTGGAAAGATCCCATGTGAGCACCATTGTCAATCAGATGCCACGGGGGCTTGATACCCATATTTCCCAGGGAGGAGCATCCATTTCCAGTGGTGAACGTCAGTTAATTTCCATTGCCCGGGCCTTTGCCCGCCAGCCGGACCTGATCATCTTTGATGAGGCCACCTCCTATGTGGACACAGAATCCGAAGAAAAGATCCGGATTGCCACGGAAAAGTTAAAGGAAAACCGTACCTCAATAACCATTGCCCATAGATTGAGATCTGCCATGACCGCCGATAGCATCATGGTATTAAAAGCCGGGCAGATCATCGAATATGGAGACCATGCAGCACTCATGGATAAAAAAGGATTCTATTATCATTTCCAAACCCTTGACAGGGATTGACAGGTTATGATCCTTTCCCAGTGACAGTGGGGTTCAAACAAGCCCAAAAAATGCCTTAATTTTATTGAAATACCCCGGCATTTGACATATATACCCCATGGTAGAATAAATTGGGGTTAAAGCACCGGATTGCCCATAACAGAGCCCCGGCGGCCTTATATTGTTTTTTTTTGTAAAGAATGCAAAATCTCAGCATCTTTCTGGATACTGAGTCAACGATGTATGTATGAATACACGGGGAGTATACTTTGAATATAACAGGAATTATTTTTCAAACCCTTGGTGGACTGGGGCTTTTTATACTTGGCATGAAGATGATGACCGAAGGACTGCAGGCTGCTGCCGGGCAGAAGATCAGATCCATCCTTGAAGCCATATCCTCCAACCGGTTCCTTGGGTGTCTAACCGGAGCCGGGGTCACGGCCATGGTTCAATCTTCATCAGCCACCACGGTGATGCTCATCGGCTTTGTCAGTGCAGGTATCATGTCCCTGGAAAATGCCGTGGGGGTCGTCATAGGGGCAAATGTGGGTACCACCATCACAGGGCAGATGATTGCCTTTAAGCTGACCAAGGTGGCCCTTCCAGCCATTGCCCTGGGTGTGGGGCTGAAATATTTTTCCAAGCAACGTACCTATCGCCATGTTGGTGACATCATACTGGGGTTTGGTCTGCTGTTTTACGGCATGACCGTCATGAAACAGGGGCTGGCCCCCATTAAAACAGATCCGCAGTTCATCTCTTTTTTCACTACTTTTTCCACGGAGAGCATGGGGGGGATTCTGCTGTGCGTTGCCATGGGGGCATTGCTCACTGTTATGGTGCAGTCTTCTTCGGCCACGGTGGGGCTTACCATGACCCTTGCCACATCTGGACTTCTTACCTTTCCCACTGCCCTTGCCCTGGTCCTTGGGGAAAATATCGGTACCACCATCACAGCCCAGCTTGCCACCATTGGCTCAAAAAATCTCCAGGCCCACCAGACCGCCAATGCCCACACGATTTTTAATGTGGTGGGGGTGGGCATTATTTTGCTTATCTTTCCCATGTTTGCAAGTTCGGTGGAAGTGATGTCCTTGAAAATCGGTGCTGGCCCGGTGGATCTTTTGGTGGATGGCGAGTATATCAATGCCGCCCGGTACATTGCCAACGGGCATACCCTTTTTAATGTCATCAATGCGGTTATTTTTTTGATTTTTCTGCCCCGGCTGGTGCAGTTGACGGTTTTTCTCTCCCCCCGGGGAAGAGCTCCCAAGGAACGGTATCAGCTGCCGGAATTTGATAAGCGTTTCATGGATTCCCCCATTGCCGCCCTTGCAAGGGTAAAATCGGAAATCATTCGCATGGCAGACTTTGCCCACATGAGTCTTAGAAAGACCTCCACCTGTCTAAAAGTCAGGGATGATGATATTCTTGGGGAGCGTGAAGTTATTGAGGAGCATCTGGATTCATTTCAGAAGGTGATCATCAAATATCTCATCACCATCTCCCAGGGTGAAATCAACCAGCCTGAATCCATTGAAATTTCGGAGATGATACGTATCACTAATAACATTGAACGACTGGGCGATTCCATGGAAAACGTCTCCAGAACCCTTGAGAAAATGTATGAAAGCGGATTTAAGTTCAGTGAGGAGGCCATCAAGGATCTGGTGGCCATTTCCGATGAGGTGGATCATTTTCTGGGATTTGTTATCCGTGAAATGAATGAAAAAACAGAGGGTTTTTACCAAAAAGCCCTGGCCCAGGAAGATCTCATTGACCAGATGCGGGAAAAAATGCGGGCCACCCACATCGCTCGACTCCAGGCCAGCAGCTGTTCCGTTGACACCGGTGTTCTGTTTGTGGCCCTGATCTCCTATTACGAGAAAATGGGGGATTACTGCTACAACATCGCCACCGGTACCAATCGGATTTTGTAGCCCCGTTTTGTCCGTGGCCGAAATAAAAGGATAAAAATTCCCGTGATTTCGCTCTTAAGGAAAAAGAAACCCTCTCCTTTTGCAATTTCAAATATCAGGCGATTTATTGCGTTTCGTGTGCTGTTCAACTCAAGATTTTATTATCCGGTATTTACAATTCTATTCCTTGATTTTGGGTTGAGCGTGGCGCAGTTTGCCGTTTTAAATGCGGCCTGGGCCGCCACCATTGTACTTCTGGAGGTGCCCTCGGGGGCACTTGCTGATATCATTGGTCGGAAACGACTCCTGGTATTTGCCACATCCGTGATGGTGGTTGAAATCGGGATCATTGCCTTTGTGCCCCGGATGAATCCAGGGTTGATCTTTTCTGTTTTTCTGGTGAATCGCATTCTCAGCGGGGTTGCTGAAGCTGCCGCAAGCGGTGCAGATGAAGCCATTGCCTATGATTCCCTCAAGGCCCGGAACATGGAATCCCAGTGGGGCAGGGTGCTTGATCATATGATGCGGTACCGGGCCGTGGGATTTATCTTTGCCATGACCATCGGGGGTGCCGTGTATGACCCGAACCTGATGGAAAGTCTCTGCCGCATGGTGGGGGTTGATGTGCATTTGTCCCAGGAAATAACCATGCGGTTTCCCCTTTACCTTACCTTTGTCATGTCCCTTTTTGCCTTGTGGTCGACCCTTGGCATGGAGGAGATTTGTTTTAATGATCCATTAAACGAGGAAGCATCCGATTCCCCGGATAGACAGGGGCGCAATGGAGAAAAAAAACCTTCATCCGGAAATAAAGGGGTGTTGTCTCCGGCTCCGTTAAAGGCAGATGCCTCCGTGCCTGTTCATACCTGGATACAAAATCTTAAAAAAGCCTTTGTTGCCACCTTCATGGCCGGGGGATGGATTCTGAAAAATCCCTTTGTGCTGTCGGTGATGCTGTTTGGCATGGTGTTTGACGGCGTTATCCGCATGACCATCACCTTGTCCAGTCAATATTATCGCCTGGTGGATATCCCGGAATCCCTTTTCGGAATCATTGGATCACTGCTGGCCCTGCTTGGTATGGTGATTCCCCGGGTGGCCCTTGCCATTGCTGAAAACAAAAGCCATCATACGGCCCTGGTGGTTACGACGCTGCTGGCTTTTTTCGGATTGTGGGGCATGAATTTTTTCTGGCCTTATTACGGCCTTGTGCCCGCCGTTCTGACATCCTGCGCCATGTATTTCACCGGTTTTTTTGCAAGCTATTATATCAACCGGGAAACCGATTCCAAACGTCGGGCCACGGTGCTCAGTTTCAAGGGATTGGTGTACAATATTTCCTATGGTATGCTGGGTATCTTGTATGCCCTGGTTTTAAAGTTTGAGCGCACCGGGCTTGAAAAAACAATCCCGGACACCCAACAGCTGGAGATTCAGGTCTTCAAGGATGCCTTTGTTTCTTTTCCATTGCTTTTCATGGCGGGTATTGGGGTGATGGGAATTGCTTCTTATGTGATGTTTAAAAAATTACGGACCTGATCAGGAATCACAGGCCTGGTGAGAAAATGGGCCAGTTTGGGGTGGGATCAGGCTGGGCGTATTCCTATTTTTTCGGTTTGGTTACGATATGGTTTGTTTGTCATAGTTAGACTGACCCATCTGGGATTAAACGTGGAGCCGGGAAAATGGGAATGCCTCCCATCGCTTAATATTTTTTAGGGAGAAAAAAACAACATGCTGGATTTAAGAGATATTAACGAAATAACCCAGGGAAAAGGGACCCTTTTAAATACGCTGGCCAGCTATATAGAGGATAAAAATCTTAATTTCATCGTGGCCGGGGGAGCATTGCTCAATAAACGTTACCAGGTGCTGGGAAGGCAAAAAGTTCAGGATTACCTTAGCGACTATGCCAGGTGTGATTTTTCCAGGATCAGCGTTTTTAATGAAAAACCAGCGGTGCCCTTTATGGCGGTCCATATGGATCAGGCAGATACTGCCACAGGCCGGGTAAGGTATCTCATTGATTTCAATGAGGAGGCCACTCAAGGTACTGCCAGTCCCTTTTACAGCAAAATGCTGGGGGCCTTTGCAACCAATTTTTTTGCGGTGCAGCCCCGGGTACAGCGATTATGGTTTCCCTTTGAAGTTCAGAATCTGGTGGGCAGCAACATGAAAATTGAAAACCAGAATTCGGGCACCTTTATTCTCAAATGAAGAATTGCAGGGCCGGGTCACAACATGGGCCAGTTTGGGGAGTGGGGCGGCTCTGCTTAGGTTGCCTTGAAGGCTATCATATAAACTTGCCACCCATCCGCATTCACTTGAATCGAAGTTTAATGCCGGATGCGGTCTCCGTGATGCTGAACCCAATGGGGTGGAGCAGTTCAAACATCGGACGGCCAAAGTAAAACAACTCCTGCGTAACAGAAAGATGAAATATATCAACGGACTGAATGCGATGGGCGATATCCTTGTTGCAGATCCGTTCAATTTTTTTTATTGTTTTCTTGGAAGATCGAGAAATTGTCTGGGAAATTGCTTTTAAATTATCTAAAGGAAACAGCGCCTCATGCTCAATCAGTCTTTTTTTCAATGGGCTGCCTTCCTTCACAATATCATGTCTTGAAAGAAGGTCCGTGCCGGCAAGTGCAAGAATTTCTTTTGTATCCCAGCATTTAAGAATTCCGCAGGCAATGGGGCGATGCTCATATATGGTGCATCCGTTCTGGCTGACATCATAAAAAGTACATGCCCATGAGCCTTTTGAACCGCTGATTTTTATAAATTCGGCTTTCACCTGTTCAATGGAATTGGTGACCGGATCATGGGCTAGCTCCCCTTTCCGGATGGTGATCAGGTTATCAAGAGTTAAAAATCCTTTTACTATTAATGACAGATCCTTGCCGTGCAATGCCGGACCACCGTTTTCACAGCAGGTACCGCAACGCTTACATTCGTTTTGTTGACTCATGCCCAATTGATATCCTGGTAAATAAAATTGTTGAAAGTTGTCGATCTTGTGATCAAACCGAAAATTTGATTTTCACCATCATATCTTTATTATCAATGTGTGCATAGAATTAAATTTCCCCGCATCTTCTTGCTTGATGTTCAATTTTGGGCGTGCTCACAGCATGGGGCATTTTGGAGAGGGGCAGGCGCGGGGTGTTGGCCAACAAAAATTTGAACATCGGTTTTTAGCAGATTATTCTTTTCCCCAAAAAAATTGGCGATGTCGTCATCAATCCTTATGTGTGAGCAAGCTTGGAAAAGTCGGTTTATTCCTTTCTTTATCACATTATGTGTGAGGTTAAGTTAAATGTATGCACAATAAGTTGTGTGTGATATGGGAAATTGGTCTTTTTGCAAGAGCATCATATTTTGCTTGACAAAATCAGATATGGTGTTCGAAATTTAACGGTTTATACTTTTTGTTGACAAACTTTTTTTCGATCCTATAATGCTTTCGAAAATATAGATCTCTTTTCATAGCATATTGAAAATTTAATATTTTTAAGGCTTAAAATGTGAATATTCGGGTTGGTAATGTAAAAATTTGGGGTTTAACCACAACACCGGCCATTTGAGGAGATGCCAAACGGTCAAAATCAGTCGGTGTTGTGATCAAGCCTAAAATTTGCAATCCATAACCGTGACTGCAAATAACTTTTGTCATAAACATGCAACATTGAGGTAGGAAATATGGCATTGTTTGTAAAATCACAATTAGAATCGAACCCATCATTGAAAGAGGAGCCTGATTCCACTTTCAAAACCGTTACGTACGTAGACAACTCCGGTTTCCCCGGACCTTCCTCTTTTTCAAAAAACAGAGGCTCCGGGTTTTTTTTTAACATAAAAAATAAACTGGCCGTTTTTTTATGTGTGGCCATCGTTATGCTGGCAGCCCGTTTTCATGGACCTTCCATGGCAAGTTTCCTGAAAGGAACTTTCTGGGGAGAAGCGTTCATGGTGGGGTGTCTTATGTTCCTGGTACTTGTATGTGCGGAACTTGTGTGGCGAATCGTTCTGGTACTGATGTACAGGCCCATTCCCTGCGGTACGGATGAGGAACTTCCGGCATGTACCGTGGTGGTACCGGCTTATAATGAGGGAAAACAGGTACTGCTTACCCTTCAAAGCCTTGCGGCCAGTGATTATCCCATGGATAAACTCCGGCTGATTGCTGTGGATGATGGCAGTGTGGATGATACCTGGCAGTGGATTGAAAAGGCAAAGGAAATCCTGGGAGACCGCTTGATCACCATTAAACAGCCTCGCAATATGGGGAAACGCCATGCCCTGTATGCAGGTTTTCAGCAGAGTGTGGGGGAGGTGCTTGTCACCGTGGACAGTGATTCCACCGTTGATGCCGATACCCTGAGAAACCTTTTAACCCCCTTTGTTAAAGATAAGAAAGTGGGTGCCGTGGCGGGGAACGTCAGAGTCTTGAACATGGACCAGGGAATTATTCCCAAAATGCTGGACGTGGTGTTTGTGTACAGTTTTGACTTTGTCCGTGCCAGCCAGAGCATGGTCAAAGCCGTGATGTGTACCCCGGGGGCCTTGTCCGCCTACAGAAGAGGGGTGGTGATGGAAATTCTGCAGGAATGGCTGAACCAGACCTTCTGCGGACAGCCTGCCAATATTGGTGAAGACCGTGCCATGACCAATTTGATTCTTCGGGAGGGACATTATGTGCTTTTCCAGCAGAACGCCAGGGTTTACACGGAGGTGCCCGTTAAGTATGTGAACCTGTGCAAGATGTATCTTCGATGGGCCAGGAGCAATATCCGGGAAACCATTGCCATGACCCGGTTTATTTTTAAACCCTTCCGGGAGGGTTCAAAACTGGGTGCCAGAATCAACCTTATCTCCGGTTGGATGGCCTTGACCAAAGCGCAGATCTTTCTTTTGATCACCTGGGGATTTATCCTGTGGCACCCCATGACCTTTGGCGTGAATACCTTTATTGGTATTCTTATTTCTTCAAGTCTGGCAGCGGGGATCTATGCATGGAAGTTCAACAGTTTTTCTTCACTGTGGGCATTTGTCTATGGGTTCTATTTTTTCACGGCATTGTTCTGGATCAGACCCTATGCCCTGATGACACCCCACAAGGCCGGGTGGCTCACCCGTCAGATAAAATCGGCACCGTCTTCGGTGGCCGCAGATCCTATACCGGTGATGGCTGATCTGATGCCGGCCATGCCGGTTGTGAGGGACAACACCATGTTTTTGCAGAAAGTTAAAACGGCTGCATAATGTAAAGATGCCATAGAAGATTCTGGGCTTGGGGAGACAGTCACATATTGTGACCTTTCTTTTTCAGCTTCTGGTGCGGCAGGTGATTCTGCCATATAGGGTATAAAAATCAAATCTCCCCATGTTTCGTGCATGGGGGGATTATTTTTTCTTGATCATCCCATGTAAATGTATGGGCATTTGGGGAAGTGATCACATCCCGTTGCCGGACTCACTGTCAAGCCTGTGAGATATTTCCCCTGTGTTATTGCAGAAGTCCCGGCAGCCATGTAACAATTCCGGGAAAGAGGATGAGAAGGGCAATGGTCACAAGATAGGCGGGCAGAAACAGGGCCACCCCTTTAAACACCTCTGTCATGGGCACATCCGAGGCAACCCCTGCCACCACAAAGGTAGTGGCCCCCACCGGCGGCGTGACAGCCCCCAATGTGGTGATTACCGTGATGGTGACGGCAAACCACACCGGATCATATCCCATTTGAACCGCCAGGGGAAAAAAGATGGGAATGGTGATTAATAAAAGGGCCAAAGCGTCCATGATGGCACCGCCTGCAATGTAAATCAAGCTGATGATGAGCATGATGCCCCAGTCGGGCAGATGAAGCCCTGCCACAATATCGGCCAGATCAAAGGGAATCCGGGTGATGGCAAGGAACCGGCCAAATATCATGGCCCCGGCCACCAGCATGATGACCATGCAGGATATGCGAAGGGTGTCCTTTACGGCCTTGATGAAGTTTTCAAGGGAAAGGGTGCGCCGCACCAGGCTGATGACAAGGGCAAAAAAAGACCCGGCAGCACCGGCTTCAGCCGGGGTGAAAAAGCCTGAATAAAGTCCTGTCATGATGAGCAGAAACAAGATCAGCATCTCCGCCCCGCCGCTTAAAGAGTTGATTCTATCCTTTAAAGACCGTTTGGCCACCACTGGCCCCCATTCCGGGCGCATTCTGCAGACCACTGAGATGGACAAGGTTAGAAGCAGCGTCAGCAGAACCCCGGCTCCAATCCCTCCGTAAAAAAGCTTGGCAATCGACTGTTCCGTGGCAAGACCGATGATGATCAGCACCACACTTGGGGGGATCACCACGCCAAGTGTGGACCCGCAGGCAATGGCTCCGGTGCTCAGGCCCGGGGCATAGCCATATTTTTTCATTTCCGGCAGAGCCACAGTGCTCATGGTGGCGGCTGTTGCCGTATTGGAGCCGCAGATGGCGGCAAAGGCGCTGCAGGCCATGACCGTTGCCATGGCAAGGCCTCCCCGGATGTGTCCCACCCAGGTATGAGCGGATTTATAAAGCCGTTCGTTGACACCGGAATAAAAGGCAATCTGCCCCATGAACACAAACAGCGGAATCACCGTCAGCCCATATTTGGAGCATACATCCCAGAACACCGAGCCTGCCATGTTCATGCCCGCCTGGATACTGATGACGTGGCAGAATCCTGCAAATCCCACAATGGCCATGGAAAATCCCACGGGCATGCCAAGAAAGAAAAGAATGAAAAGAAGTGCCAGAATACCGGTAATACCGATGAGTGCAAGGCTCAAGATGGATCTCCAGATGGTTTGAAAAGTTCAAGGATAATCAGCAGAACAAGGTAGGCTGCACCAAAGGCAAGCACCAGAATAACCGGGTAATAGGCGATTCTCAGAGTTTCTGACACCTCTTCCACAGCCTTTAGGTTCAGGGCATTTTTTACCAGCTGAAACGAGAGCAGGGCAAAAAACACGATGGTTAGAAGTGCGTTGATTCTGCGGGCGGCCCGCTGTATCTTTGGGGGAAACAGGTCAAACAGGATGCTCACATAGATATGCTCTTTTTTTTCATGGGAATACCCGAAGGAAAGGGCAAAGATAAGTGCCCCCATGAATCCCATGACTTCAAAGGTCCCCCTAACCGGCATGCCGAACTGCCGGAACAGGATATTGGCGCAGGTGAGGCAGATCATCATGATCAGCACACCGCCTGCCAGTGTCAGCTGTATCCGGGTGAGTTTTTTCAATAAATCAGTCATAATAATTCTTTTTAAAAATTGAGAGGCAAGTAGACCCAGGGTGCGTTGTCGCGCTCTTTCTCATAATTTTTTTCATTTAATAGTAAAAGATCGGAACAACGCAGGCCTGAGCCACGGCAAGGGCAGCCAAAGAAACGGTGTCAGATTTTATCTGGCAATCAAGGCAGAAATGTCATCCACAATGGCTTTTCCCGGGAACCCTTTTTCATTGGCCTTTGTGATCCATTTTTCCGTGATGGGAGCCAGGGGGGCATTCCATGTTTTTACACCTTCAGCATCCAGGGTAATAAACTCCACCCCGTGGGTTTCCTTTGACCAGGCAATGGCGTCGTTTACATGGCCATCCATGTAGGTGCCGGTCCATTTGGCCTGTTCACGGGCCAGATCGTCCATGACTTTTTTCACATCATCGGGCAGGGCATTCCATTTTGCCTTGTTCATAATGACAGCAAAGGGATACACCACAGTGTTGGTCATGGTGACATACTGGCAATCCTCGGCAAATTTTAGATCCTTCATTACCTCAAGGGAAGAAAAAAGGCCTTGGACCACGCCTTTCTGCAGTGCCTCGGGGGTTGCGGACATGGGCATGCCGATCTGGTTGGCACCCCAGTTTCTAAGAATTTCCGCAGCGCCCCCCGAAGCCCTCAAATCCATCCCCTTGATGTCGTCAAGGCTTCTCACCGGCTGTCGGCTCATGATGTTGGTGGGAGCCGTGGTGAAAAGCGTCAACACCTTTACCTTGTCAAAGGCGGCGGGTTTATATTTTTGAAAAAGATCAAACAGCACCAGACTGCCGGTTTCAGAATCTGGAATGCCAAGGGGCAGGCTTACGCCATTTGTGATGACAAAGCGTCCCGGCTGGTAGGCCATGCAGATGCAGCCGATGTCGGCCTGGCCTGCAATGACGCCGTCCATCATGTCCTTGGCTCCCAATAAGGTTCCCCCGGGAAAGGTGTTGATGGCCACGTTGCCTTCGGTGCGTTTTTCCACTTCTGTTTTCCAGCGTTCCATCTGAACACAGGGGAAGGTGGGGGCCGGTGGAAAGTTGGCATAATTTAACTTTGTGGTGCCTGCACCTGCACTACCGGGCATTATGGGGATGATGGTGAGCATTGCAAAAAATGCGATGAGCATTTTACCAAATACGTGTTTCATGGTTTCTCCCTTGGATGGGTTAATGGTTTTTGGGTGCTGACGGATGCTGGATCAGTCCTTTCTTGCGTTACCGTTGCGGTTGTCAAACACCCGCTGGTTTTTTTTCTGGGTCCGGGGGAGGGTGTGGTAATCAACGATTTCCACGGCGCATCGTACCAGAAGCCGCCGACGGATTTTGTCTGAAATGAGCCGGGCAATGTCCGCATCGCTTTCCGGTGCTGCTTCCAGCGCTCTTTCCACCTTTATGGTCATGAGATCCCGGCCCGTTTCCTCGTGATGCAGGTGAATCTGATATTCACTGCCGACATTATCCACGGTGCTTAAAACAATATCAATCTGACTGGGATAAATATTCACCGCCCGGTAAATAAACATGTCATCACTTCTGCCCCGGATTCTGCCATGGCGGGGAAAGGAACATCCACAAGGACATTTCCCCGGGATGAGTCGGGTGATATCATGGGTGCGGTACCGGATCAGGGGACTGCCTTCCTTCTCAAGGGAGGTAATCACAAGCTCGCCTTCTTCGCCTTCGGGTACCGGCTTTAAGGTGACAGGATCAATGATTTCATAGATAAACAGATCGTTCCAGTAGTGGATTCCCTGGTGATACCCGCAGTCAAGACCGGTGCCCGGGCCATATAGTTCTGTCAGACCATAAATATCATAGATTTCTTCAACACCCAGAAGCTCGCTGATGTGGGCCCGCATGGCATCGCTGTGACGCTCTGCACCGAGGATAATCTTTTTCAGGGCAATTTCGGATTTCAGCCCTCGTTTTTTCACCTCTTCGGCCATGAGCAAAGCCATGGACGCCGTGGAGCAGAACACCGTGCTCTGCATGTCCACAAGCATCTCCACGTGCATGTCCGTATTCACAGGCCCCAGGGGAACGGCCATGGCTCCGAACCGCTCGCATCCCAGTTGAAAACCGGCTCCTGCGGTCCACAGCCCATATCCCACGGCAATGTGTACCCGGTCTTTTCGGGTCATCCCCGATATTTCGTAACATCTGGCAAACATGTTGGCCCAGGTATCGATGTCCTTTTGCGTATAGCACATCACCTTTCGTTTGCCAGTGGTGCCTGAAGAGCCGTGAATTCTCACCACATCCTCATCGGGCACGGATTTCAAGGGCAGAGGATAGTCATTTTGCAGATCATGTTTATCAATGAAGGGAAGATTTTCAAGATCAGACAGCTGGTTAATATCCTGGGCGGTTATGCCTGATTCCCTGTATTTTTTCTGATAAAAGGATGAGTTGTCAAGGGCGTGATTGATCGTCCATTTCAGTCCTTTAAGCTGAATGTCTCTGATATTTTCGTCTGTTAAATTGTCGGGGATGAATCCCATGTTTAAACCTTTTTCCTTGTCAATATCTGCCATGCCAGTCATGGGCATAACATATAATGAAACCGGTATAATGCCTCAGCCAGGGGCTCAATTGCCGGCTTCTTAATAATTATTTTTACCGGGCCTGTTTGATTTCATGGAAGCCCTTGTCAAGGGCTGTCAACGCTGCTGTCACGAGGGCTCCAGGTTTACCTTTCAGGCGTATTTCAACCTGTTGCTTTAAATCATCAATACGGCATACATCCGTTACGGTCAGTGCCGCCCCCAGCATGTAAAGATTCACAGATCCAGGATTGTCTGCATTTTCTGCCAGGCGGTCCGCATCCAGAGTGTTAACCATGGATTTTGAGGGCTCAGCAGCCGATGGGGAAAGGGTTGGTGAATTTACAATGGCCATGCCATCGGGTTTTAAAAAGCCTTGGTGTTGGATCAGATTCTCAGATTTTAACACAACCAGAAGATCGGCATTGCCCGGCCGGATCAGGGGGCTTGCAAATTCACCGATTTTAAGATGGGAGATCACCGTTCCCCCCCGCTGGGCCATGCCGTGGGTCTCCGAGGTGAGCACATGGGCACCCTTGTCCATGCACGCCGTGGCCAGAAGCCCTGTGATAAAAAGAACTCCCTGTCCCCCCACGCCACTGATAACAATTTGATGATTCATTTATGCCTCACTTATTTTGAGCTCAATGGATTTTTTGGGGCAGACATTCACGCATACCCCGCAGCCGGTGCAGAGGGCCGTGTCAATGTGTACCAGTTCTGCCTTGTCATCCATCACCAGGGCCGGGCATTCAAAATGGGAGACGCAATATCCGCATCCATCGCATTTATCATTAACCTCAACCTTTTGATATCGTTCTTTTATCTGCTGTTTCGAAAGAGACAGCACACAGGGAGACCGGGAAATCAACACACAAGGCCCGTGTTTCTTTGCATGGGCCACGGCAGCCTTCATTTGATCCACAAAGCTTGCGTAATCCATGGGATTTGCAGTGACACAATATTCAATGCCGCATCCCATGACCAGTTTTTCTATGTCCACGGCCACGGTGGGTTCTCCCATGACACCCTTTCCTGTGGCAGGGGTGGGCTGATTGCCGGTCATGGCCGTGGTGCGGTTGTCCAGAATCACCAGAAGGAATGGGGCTTTTTGAACCACAGCATCAATGAGGGGGGGGATACCGGAATGAAAAAAGGTAGAATCCCCCATGGTGGCCACAATGGGTGGACGTTTGTCATCGGTATAGGCATGGGCAAATCCCGCGGCCTGGCTGATGGCGGCCCCCATGCAGAGCACGGTGTCCACGGCACCAAGGTTCATGCCCAATGTGTAACAGCCGATGTCGCTGGTATAAATACCCTTGGGAGCCGCCCGTTTGATGGCGAAAAAGCTTGCCCGGTGTGGACATCCGGCGCACAGGGTGGGACGTCTGCCGGGTTTAGATTCCATGATGACGGATTTGGACTCAACGGACAGAAAATCAGCAATAATGCCTTCCATGATTTCCGGCAAGAGTTCCCCGGTTTCGGAAACTGCACCGCTTTTTTTGCCTTTGACTTTGTCCCGTCTTGCCAGCTGCATTTCAATGACCCCGGTGGTCTCTTCCAGCACAAGGATTTCTTTGTGATCGGCAAGCAGCTGTTCCACAAAGGCCGTGTGCAGTGGAAAGGGCTGGAGCACCTGATACAGGCGAACGGTTTCCCAGAGATTGAGTTCCTTTATAATATCCCTGGCATGGGCCGCAGATACTCCGGATACCACAATGGCTTTTTCCGACTGCACCGATGGGTTCAGGCACACGGGGGCCGTGGGTTCCCAGGCCGCAATTTTTTTCAGTTTCTCTTCCAGCTGATTGTGAAGGGCATATCGAAACTTGGGAGTGGCGGCCCATCTGCCGGGGTTTTTTTCAAATTCAGCGGCCTTATCCATGGGGGTGATGGGGGCCAGAGAAATATCCTGACGGGCATGGCACACCCGGGTGGTGGGGCGGAGCATGACCGGAATTTCAAAGGCTTCGGAAAGTTCAAACCCCAGGCGTGCCATTTCCCTTGCCTGTTCCGGGGAATCCGGGTCCAGCACCGGTACTTTGGCGGACATGGCATAAAAACGGCTGTCTTGCTCGGTCTGGGAGGAGTGGGGGCCGGGATCATCTGCACTTATAACGAGGAATCCACCCTTTACCCCGAGGTAGGCGGCGCTCATGAAAGGGTCCGAGGCCACATTAAGACCCACCTGTTTCATGGCAACGGCGCATCGAAGGCCTGCAATGCTGCCGGCATAGGCGATTTCAAAGGCTACTTTTTCATTGATGCCCCACTGCACATGCATTTCATCCAGGGATTCTTCTTTTTTCCATGCAGCCACAGATGTCAGTATTTCCGATGCCGGGGTGCCGGGATAGGCTGTTGCCATGCGGCAGCCGTTTTCCACAAGCCCCCTTGCAAGGGCCTGGTTTCCCAGCATTAGTCGTTTGTTGTTGGTTTGTGTCACTAAGATAACTCCTTGTTTCAAAATGCTTGAATTTTAATTGGTCTGCTCAAGCCAGATATGTTCAACAGAGTGAATTCCAGGAAAAGCATTACACCGATCAACCGGGTTGATTGGTTATTTTCCCCCATGTTTTTGGCAGAAATTGCGCTTTTCACCATGTTTTTTCACGCTGGGAAATGTTTCTCTTTGGAGATACCTACAGCAAATGAATTTTTTTTCAAGCTTTTTTTGTTATCATTATTAAAAGGGAAGGTTTGAATTTCCGGAGGACGTGGGATTTTGGTGGGGAAAAGTTGAGTTGTTTATAAAGCATTGAAGAGAATTTCTTTTGGGGTGATTCCTCCCCGCTCATCACAAATGAAGCAGGAACTCTGCCATGCCAGCAATGTTGATTTCCTGGCCTATTTGATTAAATGAAATGTATCCGGATTTTGAAAAATGTATTGGAGGTCTTTATTCGATACGGGTGACTTCAGGTCGTCATTATTTTTTACCTTGGGGTAATTGATATCACCAAGACGGTAATAAGGAGGACGGCACAAAGAAGCCTTGAGATTGCTTTTGTTGTGCCTTCCCACTTATTTTTCCCGAATACATCCCCAGAAACCTGGCTGATGCAGACATGAAAATTAAATACCAGGTCCGTTCAGCTGCATCATGTAAAAATGGCTGTAATTTTCTTTTATCCCAGGATTCTCTGCCGAGGAAATGCTCAGCCTCTTTTCTCCTTTGCTCATGTTCATGGACCCTTCGCCGTTCTGCAGATACATGCCCTGATCTTTCCAACCCCTGGCCGTCAGCTTGTTTTTATAAAATTTAAATATCGACTCCAGCGGGACATTGGTGCCCATGGTGACATTGAGCACATTTGTGGTTTTGAACTCAGCACCCACCTTATCTCCCTGTCTTCTGGGGATGATTTGCCAGATTCTGTCTGCGGAACCAACGCCTTCTTTGGTATCATTGACCCGATTCATGACCTGGTTCATGGTCTGCATGAACTGCTCTTTTTTCTCAGGACTCATATTACCGCCCATCTGCTCCATGAGTTTGCTGATGTCCATATTTTCAAGATTCTGCTGTTTGGACGGCTGCTTTTTTTCAGGCTTTTTCAATCTGGAAGCAGCAGGATTTGGAATGGATTGAGATTCTTCTTCCTCCAGGGCATCATCCTGTGCCATCATGGCACCAAAATCCATACCCATGACTGCCATCATGCTGCCGACTGTTTTATACCCTGAGATGGGACGGAATAATTTTTTGGACGGCTTTTCTGTCTTGATATTACGCATTTCTTCAATGTCTCCGTCTTCATCCATGGTTCTCAAAGGGATATCAAACTTATTACTTTCCCATACAAACAGCCGGTTTTTCATGCTGCTGCCCATGGTTTTAAAACTTGTAATGACTTCTTTTTTTACACACTTATATCCAGACACGGTTTCCTTGCCCAGCACTTTTTCCGATTCTATATTACCCAGTGCTTTGTAGCCTGCCGAATAATCCTTTTCATCAGCAGGGGCCTCAAACACCAGTTTTTTGTCATGATTATAAAAAAAAGTTTTTTTCTGATTTTTCAATATCAGCATGGTCAAGTTCATCTCAGGGCCGTTGCGCATACCGCCAGTCGGCAGTCCGTCTATCCTGATGGCATCTTCAGTTACATAGAGTTTGGATGAATGGATTACTTTCCCTTTAGAATCAATATTTACATTATCAGCCGTATACGCATCCACTTTACCGCTGAACAGGGCATAACTTGGATTTGCCCCAACACTCAGCCCCAGGATAATAGCAACAAACATTCGTTTCCAATTTATGTACCTTTTTTTTGCGTCAGATTTCATTTGCTTCTCCTTTTAAAACTACAGCGATATTTAAATTTTTACATAAAAAAGTAAATTAATTTACCCATGATTAATGCTGGTTAAGCTCATAAGAAATCAATTGCATGCGGTTTTAAATCAAAGTATCATTGTCGTTTTACGATATGGCGAATTTAAGATTTGACGGGGTATTCTGACCCGTTATCAGCTTTCTGCTGGTAAAACGGCGCCGTCCTGAGTTGCTGATAAACGTGACGAGGTTTTCTTAACTACCCGGTGAATATGTAATATTTAAAAAAAGCAATGAAAATGTCAACGTTTTTCTTGACATTATGGACAACAATCTCTTTACAGAAAAAATTAAAATTGATAGAGAATATTTCTGTTACATTTTTTTAATTACCCCAAGGCGCGTTGTCAAAAAAAGGAGGCGTAAAATGAAGTGTCATGAAGTGGATTATGAAATTTTCGGAGATGACATGCAGGTGGTTGAAGTGGAACTGGACCCCGGAGAAACCGTCATTGCAGAAGCCGGCGCCATGAACTGGATGCAGGAAGGTATTTCCTTTGAAGCCAAGATGGGCGACGGTTCCCAGCCGGAAAGAGGATTGTTCGGCAAACTTCTGGACACCGGTAAAAGGGCCATCACCGGAGAATCCCTTTTCTTGACCCATTTTACCAACCAGGGCATGGGTAAAAAAAGAGTGGCCTTCAGCGCCCCCTATCCCGGTAAAATTATTCCGGTGGACATGGCCACCATGGGGGGGGAACTGATCTGTCAAAAGGACGCTTTTTTGTGTGCGGCTCTTGGTACCCAGGTGACCATCGCCTTTAATAAAAAGCTTGGCGCTGGTTTTTTCGGTGGAGAAGGGTTTATTCTTCAACGTCTGTGTGGAGATGGCATGGCCTTTGTCCATGCCGGTGGCACAATTGTGAAAAAAGAGCTCGTAAATGAAACTATTAAGGTTGATACCGGATGTATCGTTGGGTTCACTCCGGGAATAGATTATGATATCCAACGTGCCGGAAATCTAAAATCCATGTTTTTCGGCGGTGAAGGGCTTTTCCTGGCCACCCTCAGCGGCACCGGAACCATCTATCTCCAAAGCCTTCCGTTTTCACGCCTGGCCGATCGCGTGCTTGCCCATGCGCCAGCTGCCGGGGGAAGCAGCAAAGGAGAAGGGTCTGTGCTGGGTGGCATTGGAAGGCTCTTTGATGGGGACTGACACCCCTTGAAAATACAGGCTGAAAACTGCAAGCCAAACCAAAATAAAAAGGAGGTTCCATGGACTTTAAATTATACCTTGAAAACGCATGGCTGCTGCTCAAAGATAATCTGGTGATGCTTATCATCATTACCTTGCTTATGGCAGTGGTCAGCACCTTGACACTGGGTATTCTTGGCCCGGTTGTTTTTGCAGGATACACCCACGCCATTCTCAGACTCGTCCGGAATCAGCAGGAGCCGAAAATACAAGATCTTTTTTCCCAGATGCGCCTTTTTTTTCCGCTCCTGGGATTTGGAATTCTTACCTTGATTGCGGTGGGGCTCGGGCTTCTTTTCTTTTTTGTTCCCGGCATCATCCTGGCTGTGGCCATATCTTTTTTCTGTCTGTACATGGTGCCGTTAATGGTGGATCAGTCCCTGGGATTGGTGGATGCCATTAGAACCAGTATCAACATTATCACGCAAGATTTTCAAACCCATGTTATAACAGCCTTAATTTATATCGGACTATGCTGGATCGGAAGTCTGGTGGCCATCGGCTGGCTGCTGACCGTTCCCTTTGGTACCATTTTTATTTTGCTGGTATATGACCGCGTCATTGATAAATATGGAGCTGAGTCATAACTGTGTTTAACTTTGCGGTCTGGCATTATTGGGTATAAACCTGCATGCTGGGTTTGATCGCAACATCAATCATCTTGGTGTGGAGGCTTGCATTGTTGACCGTTTGGGTCCGCCAAATTTGAGGTGTACCGATGTTGTGGGCAAGCGTCCGGCACAGGTACTTCTTAAGGTAGATAACAGATCCCCTTTTTATCTCTTTTTCATGGAATGGGAAGGAAAGAAAAAAGGAAAAATAACCATGGTAGCACCACCTCAAGCCCTTCTCCCCGGCCCTGTCAAGGTCGATTGCAGATCGTTCATCTTGACCCTTGACAGGGCCGGGGAGAAGGGCTACCCCGAAAACAATGAAAATTATCCTGCAATTCACGGAATCATCTGTTCCGGCAGATGAAGATCAGCCAGACTCTCCGTTTGGGAAGAGGGCGTTTTACCCTTGAGAATCTGAAATCATTTTTAAAAACTTCTTGTTTCAGCAACACCCCATCTGAAAGAATATACCTTGGCTATGATCAGAGGGAATGGCTTCGGGAACGGGCAAAACTGCTACGCCCGGAGTTTGTTCAGGCAATTGAGGCCCATTGGTCCAGCAGGGGTATCATTGCAAATAAATTATCCAAAAACCATTATTTCAGAGGAGCATCCTTATGGCCTTATCCGTTGTGGATCTTTATAAAAAAATCTTGCCCAAGACCAACTGCAAAGAATGCGGTTTTCTGACCTGCCTTGCCTTTGCCGGTATGGTGGTGTCGGAGAAATATCCGTTGAAAGGATGTCCTTATATTGCTCAAGATGTGCTGGACTGGGCGGAAAAGGAGCTTGAAGAGCAGTATCGTCAAGGGAAATGGCTGAAAAAGGATATGGCGGCGGAGGCCCTGCAGCTGGCAAAGGATAATATTGCCACCGGGGATTTGAAAATGATTGCTGAGCGGACAGGGGGGAAAATCGAAGGAGATACGCTTGTGCTTCCCTATTTCAACGGACATCTGTACATTGATCCCAAGGGTATAAAAGACGATCAAGGCAAAGAACTGACACGCAATGAGCAGACCTTTGTCTATATTCATATGGCCATGATGAACAAAGATCAGGCGGCAAAACCCACCGGCAATCTCAAGAGTTTCAAGGAGTTTCCCAACACTGTGTCCAAAACCGTTTCCATGCGCGATCGTGTGGAAGAACCCTTGAAAATGGCCTTTTCCGGCCATCTTATTGAGCTGGAACGTGCGTGTCTGCAAAGTGGTGGCACAGATGTGAAGGGGGGGTATGAATCCCCCGATATTGCCTTTTCCTTTCAGGTTTTTCCTTCTGTTGCCGTTACTTTGCTTTTCTGGGAAAAAAGCGAGGGGTTTGATGCGGATGTCAAGCTTCTCTTTGACGAGAAGGTTACCGGTCACCTTGATATTGAAGCCATCATGTTTCTCAGTGAATACCTTGCAGATCGACTTAAAGCGGCCTGCACTGCATAAGCGGGTTTTATTTTTTTCAACCACTGATCAATCATCGTGATGATCCTGTTTTTAACTTTTTCAAGTAAATCCCCGTCCCGGAAAATGGTGAATAATTGCTGTAATGAAATCTTGAAATGCCTGTAAAAAGCGCTTAATGCCTGGGTGATGTGAAAAACATTGGATCATTTTGTTCGTGGAGTGTAGAACCGCATCAATTCGGCCAATTTCTTATTCGTATCTATGACGAGTGGATCCGGTGTGATGTCGGTGAAATCTTTGTGATGAATTTTGAGTGGTGCCTGGGCAGGGGCAAGAATTTTTGTCCGGGATTCAAGGCTTTTTTTCATCACGTTCAACCGTCCATGGAACAGATGCTGGCACTGAACAGCATGGCACACCTTATGCCCAAGCCCGTTGGCCCCATATCAAAGATGTTTTAATAAAGTTATCGGTGTGGATACAATATCAGGCCCGCTTAAACCCGAACTTTATGATTATTTCAATGATAACAATGGCAAAAGGGACAGCTATTCCTCCACATATGAATCCTTGCCAGAATTGAGATAAACCACTCCACCATCCCATTTTGAATTCCTCCGTTCCTGACGTGCTGATCAGCGGCGCGATTTTTCAGGCTCGCTGCAAAAGCCTTGTGTACACCCGGCATGGGCGTGAATTTATGAGGCTGAGCCCATACCTGAACCGTGTTAATGGGGGTACTGTTAGCATATATATTGACCGAAAACAAGGAAGGACCGCGGGGAATGCTCTGTACACCATGGCATTTATCAAAATCGGTAATCACAACCTGGACAAGCCAGAACCAAAAAGTTTTTCTGACTCTCTTGCCCAAATAAAATGAAAATCAGAGGTAAGAATCTAAAAAATTTTCCAACGTTTCTGCAGACGTAGCTTTTTGACCTTTGCGGCAAGGTTCAGAAATATCTCTTCGGGGGGCGTGCAGAGAATAAGGCATGAATTTTACGATGGTTCTAAAACAAAAGGTAAAATATTGACAAATATATGTGCATATTCTATTCAACGGATAATATTATTGTTAATAATTATGGATAAGCCTGATTATCAAAAAAAGGAAGCATTAAATGAAGATCCAAATTGAATTTATTACAATTCTGGCTGTTTTTTCAGTAGTGATACTTACAGCCCCAATCGCCCATGCCGATACTGTTAAGCGATACACCATACCCTCCGGGGTTATTGAATATCGTATGAGTGGTGGGGGAAACATGATGGGAACCGTCACAAAGACGGAAGGGAAAAAGACGCTCTATTTCAAGGATCATGGCTCCATCAGTCTTGAAACGGAAGATACAGCAACCACCATTTCCGGAATTGTAAATAAACAGACCAGCACACACACCATGAAAAAGGTGGATAATGTGACGGTTTACACGGTTGATTTTGAAAGGAAAAAGATAATTAAAGGCAAAGATCCCGTTGGAAGCCAATATCTTGCTTCGGGTAAAAATATGGCTGAAGACAGTGGCAGGATACTGACTCAGATGGGTGGGCAGAAAACAGGAACGGACACGGTTCTGGGCTATCCCTGTGAAGTATGGAGCATTATGGGGGGAAAGCAGTGGCTGTACAAAGGGCAGGTGCCTCTGCGGCTGGAAATGGATGTCATGGGAATGAAAACCAGCTTTATTGCTGAAAAAGCAACCTTTAATACATCAATTCCCGACAGCCGATTTGAATTGCCAGCCTATGAGATTGAAAATGCTCCTGATTATTTGAGTCACAGTCAAGGGGGGGGCCAGGGGGAAAGCCCGGATGAATTTCAGACCATGATGGGGGCCATGCAGTCAGAACTTGAATCAGATCCTGATATGAGCAACGAGCAGCAGATTGCCATGATGATGCAGGCGATGGGACAATCAGAGCAGGGTAGTGGTCCGTTGCAGCAGCAAAAAGAGCAGATGCCAAAGATGCTGAAGGTGATGAAAAGCATGAGACAATGTCTGAATGACGCCTCAACCCAGGCAGAAGCGGATAGTTGCATGGAAAAATCCATAAAATTATCAAACCAACTGGGATTACCGGATAATTTCACCGAAGAAGAAGATCCGCTGGCATGGAATAAAGAAACAAAGGCCCAGGTTCTTTTTGATCTGGATGAAGGAATCGAAGAGATGGAACAGATGCTTCCATGTATTGAGAATGCTCAGAATTTAATGGATTTCATGAAGTGCACCCAAGGGGAATAAAAAAATACACTTGGTCATAATTCGTCAATCGTAAGTTTCCCCCAAGAGAATATGATCAAGTTACAAAATCTGGCCGGATATACAAGGCAGCGTGTAGGCAGCTGCAGTCGTTACAAGGAACCGGTGATTTAGATAAAAACAGGTTTTTCATGCGAACATTTATAGCCATCCCCATACCGGAAGAGATTCTAGTTTTCCTTTGTGGAATACAGAATCAAATTAGACACAACGCCCTTAAAGCCTCATGGATAAAAAGCACCTCCATGCATCTTACCTTGAGGTTTTTCGGAGACACAGAACAAGATGACATTAAGGCGATTATCAGGGCCATGGACTCCACCGCAGTGGGTTGCAGGCCCTTTTCCCTTTCAGCCAGGGGACTGGGAGTCTTCCCCGGTGTGAAAAAACCAAAGGTTATCTGGTCAGGGGTAAAGGGGCAGGTTGATCAACTTCAAGAGCTTAAAAAAAAACTTGAAACCAATCTGGTAAATGTCGGGCTTAAGAAGGATAAGAGTCGGTTTTCCCCCCATTTCACCATTGGACGTTTTAAAGGAGCCGTTAACAGCCGGACGGTGATTAACGATATCCTGATTTTTCAGAATCATACTTCTAAAGAGTGCATGATAAGATCCATGGTACTTTATAAAAGTGATCTAAAACCGTCTGGTGCTGTTCATACGCCATTGTTTGAAAGCCTGTTGTCTGGTATGGATTCCCGGTGATCCAGGATACAGGTCACTTTTGGGTTTGGACACAACATGGGGCACATGGAAAACTGCATAAACATTTACTATGCCAAGCCGAATATGTACAAATAGGGTGGAAGGGACTATTTTTGTATTTCATCATTGTGACATTTCAGGCACCCTGTAAATCCGGGGTGGGGAGTGGACGTCCCCTGTGCATGGTCAGGATGATGGCAGACAAGGCATTGACTGTCCTTGGTTACCCCATCATGTATTACAGGGTGATGCCTGATGGACATGCCATGTAAGCCCAAATAAGCCTTATAACCATAACATCCACAGATGGATAAGCCTGATATCAATAAGAGAGATATTTTAATTTTTTTTATTGTCGTTTTCATGGATAATTTTTCCGTCCAAAAGGGTTATGGTTTTGTCAGAAAGCGTCATCAGATCAAAGTCGTGGGTGGACAATATGATGGCGCATCCCTCTTCTTTGCACATGGTGAACATCCATTCCACCAGGGTCTGTCCTGTTTCTGTGTCAAGATTTGCAGTGGGCTCATCGGCAAGGAGCATTTCAGGGCGGTGGGCAATGGCCCTTGCAAAGGCAATTCTCTGGGTTTCGCCCCCTGAAAGTTCATGGGGCATGGCACTTCCTGCTTCAGACAGCCCCACCTTTTCAAGTAATTCCGCCACCCGTTTTTCTTTCTCCAGATGATTCAACTCCAGGGGGAAGGCGATATTTTCAAAAACAGTCAGGTAGGAGAGAAGATTGGCAGATTGAAATATAAACCCCATTTTTTTCCGCTGAAAAGAAGACAGCTCATGTCTGGACAGTGTATGAAGATCAACTCCCAGACAGTTTATTATTCCGATGTCGGGCTGTTCAAGACCGCCGATACAGTTGAGCAATGTGGTTTTTCCTGATCCTGATTTTCCCATGACTGCCAGGGTTCCGCCGGGAGCAACATATAACGAAACCTTACAAAGAACTTGCCTTTTCCCCCTCCCGGAGTGATAGCTTTTTGATAAGCGGGTTACTTTTATCATCGATGTCATATGCTCCTTAAAATATCAGCCGGACTCTTTTTGATGACAAATAGCGTGGGCCACAGTGCCGCCGGTATGCTGAATAAAAGTGCCGAAGCTGGTGGCAGCCATATGGAAAAGGGTGTCAATCTGGGAAATATAATTCCTGACACAACAAAATATTGATTGTGTGATGTATAGGCGCTCAAGTTAATACCGATGTTTTGAAAGAGTGTTACAGCCGTCGTACCCATCATAACCCCAATGGATGATGCCAGAAGGTTGATGATAATTACCTCAGAAAAGATAAGAAAAGTAGTTTCCATGGGGGTAATTCCCATGACCTTCATGATGCCGTACTCCCTTATATCCCGTAGAATGAAGATTGAAAAAGCACATGCGATACCAAAGGAGACCACCATGAATACCATGATGATGACTATGCCCATGGAAAGATAGTTAAGGGAAATGAGCTGCTCAAGATCCGGCATGAGATCCGTCCATGTTCTAAACTCCATATCCTCAATTTGCCTCTGTCGGTAGTTGGCGGCAATGAGATCTTTATCCACCCCGTTGTCCAGAAATATGGCTGCTTGCCATGGCATTGATCGTATCGGGATTGCCCCCAAGGTGCAAAATGAAACCCCACGATCAAATTGATCAATTCCGGTTTTATATATACCTGCCACGATCAGCTCCACATCAGCTGAATTTTTAGCGGGGGAAAAACGTATGTGATCCCCAGGTTGACTGTTTAGGTGTTCTGCCGTGGTTTGACTTAGTACAATTTCATTTTTATGGGTTTCAAGGTATCTTCCCTTAATAATTTTTTTCGCCATGGCGGTGAATTTTATCTCTTTATCCGGATTAACGGAAATCAATCTCACCATTTCCATGAGGTCCCCATGATAAAGGAAGCCCGGAGTGTATATTCGTTTCAGAACCCCTGCAACACCATGGATTAGAAGGTTTTTTTCAGTGATATTTTCTGGAATATTCATGCCGGAAATATGACCTGAAAAAAGGCTTACTGCGTTTTTAATCATGGTGTCATTCACACCCATGGCAAGGGATGACAAGAAGATAAGAGATGATACCGCACTTACCACCATAACGGTTATAAGCCCGGTGGATCGCCATGAGCGAAGGAGAAAATTACTTGCCGTTTTAATCCAGAAAAACATGGACCTTGAATCCTTTTTTGGGTGGCTTGCTTAGAACATGGGTCTTTTTGGCCATGATTTAAACTCAAACAACAAATTATCAGCACCTATTCTTTGGATGATCATGGAGATGGATATATCTATCATAAATCCATGTTTTTTTGCAAAAAGTGCCCGGGTTCCATTGTAAAGAAAGGTCAGTGCTGTGGTTGCTGCAATTTTCCCGGCATGGGGAAATGCAAGAAGAAGCGTTTTCTCTTCCAGGGCTGTACGATCGGTTCCAAGTATTGGAGCAAGTGAGGTGCGTTCTTTCCTCTTGTTTCCATGGTGAATCAGTGAAATCACATAATTATGGCGGTTCATGCGGAAATCCATTGCTATATCTACCATGTCATCGAGAATCTGGCAGCCCATGCCGATGTGAAACAGGGCCTCTTTTATATTGGTTATATTGGTGATATTTTTTAAATGTTGGGGCTCAATGATGTCTGGAAGTGCCCATGGGGATTGGAACAGAATTCCTGTTTTATAAGGATGAATTTTATTGATGATATCGTCAGGGGGTAATATTTTTCCTGCCCCGCACTCTTCCGAGGCTTCCTGTGCTCCGCTTTTTACAAGAGCCCTTAGGGATGCAAAGTTTGCTGTCTGGATTTGGTCAAAGGTCAGATCATTGCAACGATATCCCCTTTGAAGAATTGCAAATAAAACGCGGTCGGAAATCATTATATCCAGTATGGAACGAAATCGTGCTGCCTGTTCCGGAAGGTCTGTTTCCAGGGTCTTCTTATATTCATTATCAAGGATATTGTCACATCCAGTTACCATTCCCCGTAAACATTGATTTGCCGCTGCATATAAAATTCTTCTGGATGTGGGAATTCCCACCCTGAAATAGGAATAAAGGAAAAGTGCTGAAAAGAAATTTTTTTCCAAAGAAAAATAACCAGCCCCGGGGGGAAGAACCGTGATGCCACTTTGATCTAACATTTGAGTTGCAATGTTCCAATAGAGGGACAAAGCTTGATGCAGCTCATCTGTTAATATTTTAAACAGTGAGGATTTATCTTCTTTGTCATCTTGTTGAGTCATGTCCATGGGGTTATTGTCCAGGTTTCTGGGTGGAAAACACGGCAATGTACCCAAAATAGGTGGTGATGATCCGGGGGGGAGCAAAACCGCTTGACTCCATCAGGCCGGGCAGTACACCGCGGATATTTTCCCCGATCTGGGGTTGGAACAGAAGCCAGCGGGAGGTGTGTGAGATCAGTGCCCCCATGAAGGTTGTGGGGATATGCATATCCGAAATAATGAGTTTACCTCCCGGTTTGAGCACCCGGAACGCTTCTCTCAATGCCATTTTTTTTAGATCAAGCTGAATGTGATGAAAAAAGAGCGTTGATATCACAGAATCAAAGGAGCTGTTTTCAAACGGCAGATCTTCAGCAGCGGCCACTTCAAATCGACAGTTTGTGCTTCCCCGTTTTTTTCTTGCGCCTTCAATCATCATGCCAGCAGCATCAATCCCCACGGCAAAACCTTTGGCATCTGCGTTCAACTTGTCTGCAATTTTGCTGGTTACAAAACCTGTCCCACAGCCAATATCCAGAATTTTGTGCCATGGTTTTATCTCCAGAAGTTCGATCAGTTGATTGTTGATTCGGTTCTGTTTTCCCAGTAGACACATGGGTTCAAAAATATCATATACACCTGCGGCATAATCAAGGGTTCTCCCACGGGTGGGAACGGACTGTAAATTCATAAAAAATCCTTGTTTGTTGTGTCAAAATTAAACTGGTGCATGCGGCCTGTTGAGAGCAGGGTACAAAGCTCTGTTTCTTATTTTACTCGATTTAATCTGGGTGGAACCAGACATCCCTCCTGGACCAGAATTTCTCCGGCCACCATGACAAGAGCCACATCAGATCCCCAGGCATTGTAAACAATGGTGGAAAAAGGGTCATACATGGGCACCAGGTGGGGTTGACGCAGATTAATGGCAATAATATCTGCCTGTTTACCCACGGCAAGGGAACCGATGTCATTGGCCATACCCAGGGTTTTTGCCCCCCCAATGGTGGCCATTTCAACCACGGTTTCAGCCTTTAGAACACAGGGGTCATTGCTGGCCACCTTGTGCAGTTTTGCTGCCATGTCCATTTCAGCAAAAAGATCCAGGGTGTTATTGCTGGCACAGCCATCTGTGCCAAGGCCCATTCGGATGCCCGCCGCCATGAACTTAGTTATAGGGGCCACGCCCGATGCTAGTTTCATATTGCTTGCCGGGCAGTGAACCAATGCTGTTTTTCGTTTTCCGGCAATCTTGATGTCTTTTTCATCCAGCCATACACAGTGTACCATAAGTGTATTGTCATCGAGTATGTTTATTCCATTTAGATATTGAACCACTGACTGGCCGGTTTTCTTTTTACTGGAGGAAATAAGATCTATTTCATTGCGGGTTTCCGCCACATGGATTTGAAAGAGAACACCAAGTTCCCTGGCTGTTTTTTTTGCTTTTTTAAGGGTTTCATGGGAACAGGTATAAGGCGCATGGCAAAAAATTGACGGATGTATTCTGGGGTTTCTGTTTTTCCATTTGCTGATGAACTCCTGGGCCGTGGCAACGTTTCCCTGGGGGTCCGGCACCCCCGGGGCGGGAAAATCCATGACCCCCTGGCCCAGTACTGCGCGAATGCCGGATCGTTCAACACCTGCTGCCACATGGTCTTCATAAAAATAACCATCACAGCAGCAGGTGGTGCCGGACAGCAAAAGTTCTCGGCAGGAGTGCAATGCCCATTTTTCTGCGGTGGTGGGGTTGATCTGGGTGGCCTCGGCGGGAAACATGTGTTCCTGAAGCCAGATATCCAGGGGAAGATCATCGGCAAACCCCCGGAACAGGGACATGGGGAGATGGGTGTGGCAGTTGACAAGGCCCGGCATTATAAGGTGCTCGGTGCCATCAATAATCTGACGGTGGGGGGCGGGAGAAAAACTGCTGCCGCATCTGATTTCAGCAATGCGCCCGTCCTCAATCAGGATGGAGCCCGCTTCCATGGGACTCTCTCCGGGTTCCATGGTGATTATCATGGCATTGTTGATTATGGTCTGCTGGGTCATGTAAAAATACTCCTTTCGTATTTTGAAGTATAATGAGAGGCTTGATTAAACAGTGCTTTTCATCCGTTAAATGCCATGATAAGCTTTTCGGCATTGCGTTTGATGTTACCCTCGGATATATAAAAAATGCGATCATCGTGTAGAACCTGCAAAGGAGCGCATCCATGAAAAAAAAATATTTTTTTGTTTGCCTGGTACTTTTCCTTCTGTCGCCTTGGCATACCTGTGCCCAGGAAGATCCCCAGTTGTCCAGGGGAGAAATCATTTATGTGCCAGCGTATTCCCACATTTATATCGGGAATAATGAAAGGCCCTTTTTACTTACAGTTACGTTAAGCATCCGAAATATTGATTTAAATCATGAAATCAAAATAACTTCAATTGATTATTATGAAACACAGGGAAAACATCTTAAAAAAACATTGGAGGTGCCCCTTGTGCTCAAACCCCTGGAATCCGTCCGTTATGTCATATCAGAAAAAGACAAGTCCGGAGGCTCTGGTGCCAATTTCATTGTTCAATGGCAGTCGCTTAATCCTGTGAATTCACCCATTGCAGAATGCATAATGATCGGCGCAAAATCCGGGCAGGGCATTTCTTTTACCTCCCGGGGCAGAGCACTTGCGAATTCCAGATAGGCTTGCTGTTCAGTGCACCTGCGGCGCACTGAACAACGAGTTGGAGCAGCCAACCCACGTAGGTCGCTCCTCAACTCGACATTAAAGGGTTTCATCTCAATGACGTGGGCCTGAACCCTCCTCGAAATGGAAGATGTCATGACAAACCCCGATCGCTCATTGTGGAAAACCAATTAGAAGTCTCAAGGATTGTTTCTTATTTTGAACGGGCCGGATGTCAATGACGACACATGGGAGAAAAATAAAAAATGGGAGTTGCAGCTGATATTGTCATTATAGTCGTTGCCGCATTGATAGGTGCATTGCTTGCCCAGAGAATCAAGCAACCTTTGATTCTGGGTTATATTTTTGCCGGGATTGTGGTGGGACCGCATACCGGTGGAATCACCGTTGGCGATACCCACGAGATCGAACTTTTGGCGGAAATCGGAGTGGCATTGCTGTTGTTTGCACTGGGCCTGGAATTTTCCATGAAAGAATTAAAACCCGTTCGCAACATTGCCCTCATCGGAACCCCCATTCAAATCCTTCTGACCATTGCGGTGGGCTTTGGCATTGGCAGATATCTGGGCTGGTCCGTTGCCGGTTCCGTGTGGCTGGGAGCTTTGATTTCCCTTTCCAGTACCATGGTGACTTTAAAAACCCTCATGAGCCGGGGACTTGTGGGCACGCTCTCCAGCCGGGTAATGATCGGTATGCTCATTGTGCAGGATCTGGCGGTGATTCCCATGATGATCATTTTGCCCCAGCTGAGCAATCCCAAGTCGGGCCTGCCCTTATTGGTGGTGGCTGTCATAAAATCCATCGTGTTTCTTTTTGTGATGTTGTACTTTGGCAGAAAATTGCTTCCCTGGCTTTTGATGCATGTGGCCAAGTGGAATTCAAGGGAGCTTTTTATTCTCTCCACCACAGCCATGGGTCTTGGCGTTGGATATGCCACCTATCTGTTCGGGCTTTCCTTTGCCTTTGGTGCCTTTGTGGCCGGTATGGTTTTAAGCGAATCTGATTATGGACACCAGGCCCTGAGTGAGATTATTCCTTTAAGGGATATTTTCGGGCTTTTGTTTTTTACATCGGTGGGCATGCTCCTTGATCCACTTTTTTTCTTTGAAAACGCTTGGGAAATCATTTCCCTTGTACTGGTTATCTCCCTTTTTAAAGGTATGATTTTCCATGGGCTTGCCCGGATGTTCGGCTACATCAATATTATTCCCATGGCCGTGGGTTTGGGACTGTTCCAGGTGGGAGAATTTGCCTTTGTATTGGCACGGGTAGGCATTGAAACCGGGTCCATTGACAACCATATCTATTCCCTTGTTCTTTCCATATCCGTTATTAGCATGGTGTTTACCCCCTTTGCCTCAGCCCTTGCCGCCCCCTTTTACAAGCTGAAAAAAAAGGTTTTCAACTACGAACCCCTGCAGACGGAAAATATCCCCCCCACCGGGCTCAATAATCATGTCATTATTGCCGGTGGCGGGCGGGTGGGACAGCACATTGCCCAGGTGCTGACCAAACTGGATCTTCCCTTTGTTATTATAGAGCTTAATCACCAGCGGATGATGGAATGTAAGCAGGCAAAATTTCCCGTGATTTATGGGGACATGAGTCAGTCCACCGTGCTTGAAATATCAAAGATTCCGGCGGCAAGACTTCTGCTGATTACCACACCCCTTGCTATTACCACCCGCACCATTGTAAAACATGTCCATCACCTGAACCCCGCATTGCAGATTATTGCCAGGGCCCAGGGGGTGGAACAGACCCGGGAATTGTATGACATCGGGGTTTATATGGTTGTACTGCCGGAAATGGAGGCAGGGCTTGAAATTGCCCGGCAGACACTTTTGCATCTGGAAGTGCCCGCCACAGCCATTCAGCAGTACACAGATGCAGTTCGACGGCAGCTTTACAGCCCCATTTATCAGTCCAATGAAGATCATGAATTGTTAACAAAGCTCGATAACATAAAAGACATGCTGGAAATCTCCTGGGTGGCCCTGGGCAGTGGTAGCCCCCTCATTGATAAAAGCATAAAGGAATCGGCCGTGCGCAGTCGCACCGGGGCCTCCATTGTGGGCATTCTTCGTGAAAAAATATTTCATTCCAATCCCAACGCTGAGTATGCTTTAAAAGAAGGGGATCTGGTGGCTGTGGTGGGTAATCAGCAGGAACGAAATGAATTTAAAGCTTTATCCGGATAAGTGTGAACCTGAGGAAATTGTATACTCAATGCAATCAACCAGTGACACAAACCAGCAGGTGCTTTTTAAGGAGCGGCATGGGCAGTAAAGATGATGAGATGAAACAGATATTTATTGAAGAGTCCATGGATCATCTGTCCACCATTGAGACGGATCTCTTACGCATGGAAGAAGGGGAAAAAAATATTGATGAAGAACTGGTTAATAAAGTTTTTCGAACGGTTCACTCCATCAAAGGTGGGTCCGGTTTTCTGGGATTGACCCGAATCAAATCCCTTGCCCATGAAATGGAGACAGTGCTTGGATGTATTCGAGGCAGAAAACTGATACCCACCGCTGAAGTGATCCATTTTCTGCTCCTGGCATCCGATGCTCTGGAGCATATGATCTATAACATGGATGAAAGTGAGGGGGTTGATATCTCACAGCATATCAGTGCCTTACGTCGTTTGACCATGGATATAACCGGAGAGCCTTCTTCTGTTCCCCGTGATATGTCAGGCAATGACATGTCCGGCATGGAAGAGGCAGGTCATAAGGCGACGGACTTTGCGGAAAAAGGTACGGATAACCGGGCCGGGGTTTCCATGTTTTCCGAAGAAACCGAACTTGAAAGTACACAGGGCACAATGCCCGAAAGCATAGAGATCACGGCAGATGATAACTCAATGCTTTTCTGCCTGAAATCGTCGTGTCTGATAACGGCCCGGGATGAAAACCAGGAGATTTTTTTCATCGAAAAACCCCTGACTTCCCCTGAAAATAATACAGATAAAAAAACGGATTATGACGCCGCACTCCAGGTTTTTTTAAAAGAAATTGAGTCCTATGGAACCGTACTGCAAAGCCGGGTGGAAGGTCAATACTTACCCCGGGGAACCAGGGGGGCAGGGGCTCCTTTTTTTTTAATTGTTTTTGCATCGGTATTGGCCATAGATGAAATCCAGGTGCTGTTTGAGGTGGATGCCCGATTTATCTGCCAGCTCACCGGGGAAACGGAATCTGAACCGGAATCGGATCCGGAACCGGCAGGTTCATCGCTGTCTTCTAGGAAATCAAGTGATCAGTCGTCTTGCCCGGAAGAAACAAGGCCTTTGATTTCATCGCCAGAAGGTGGCATGGTTGCGGACCGGGACCAGACACCCGTAAAGGTAACGGGGGGGACTGAAACCAGCCTTCGGGTGGACTTAAAACTTCTGGATGACCTCATGATCTTGGCCGGAGAACTGGTGCTGAGCCGGAACCAGCTGCTCCAGGCCCTGTCAAACAAGGATACCCATGCCACGGAAATTGTGGGCCAACGCATTGATTTGATCACATCAGAATTGCAGCAGACGGTTATGTTCACCCGAATGCAGCATATGTCAAGGGTATTTGACCGGTTCCCCCGGCTGGTGAGGGACCTTGCCGGAAAAATGAGTAAAGATGTAAATCTCACCATGCGGGGTCGACAGGTGGAACTGGATAAAACCTTGCTTGAGGCGGTAACGGACCCTTTGATTCATCTGGTCAGGAATGCCATTGACCATGGAATAGAAACCCCTGAAATTCGTCTTTCCCAGGGAAAAAAGCCCACAGGTCAGATTTTTTTAAGGGCTTTTCATGGGGCGGGAAAAGTAAACATTGAAATTTCCGATGATGGCCGGGGCATGGATGCAAATCTTCTGGCAGATCGAGCTGTTTCCCTTGGGATTATCACAGGGGAACGTGCCCGAGAAATGTCGGACAAGGAGAAGCTTCATCTGGTTTTTCTTCCGGGATTCTCCATGGCATCCAAGGTCACCGACCTGTCCGGCCGGGGGGTGGGGATGGATGTGGTTAAAAGTAACATGAGTTCCATTGGCGGGCATGTGGACATTGAGTCCCAGCCTGGAATCGGTACCCGCTTCATGATCAAGGTTCCACTGACCCTGGCCATTATTCCCAGCCAGATTGTGGTGGCAGAGGGGGAACGCTATGCCATTCCCCAGTTGAACCTGGAAGAACTGGTACGTATTCCGGCCAACCGGGTGCGGGAAAAAATAGAATATGTGGGAGATGCCCAGGTGATGAGGTTACGCGAAGCTCTGCTTCCTCTGGTGCGGCTGACCGATGTCATTGGTGTGGACCGCACCTATGTGTGCGATATCTCCGGTCATCGGAAAAAAGATCAGAGAAAAAATATTGCAGATCGCCGCTCCCCCAGGCATGAAATCTCTGGGAAAATTTCCACCATGACCGCAGCGTCCACTGATTTGATAATAACTGGTTCGGGCACAGCTTCGGCGACAGATCCGGTATCAATTTCGGATACCCCTCCCAATGATCGCACAGACCGGCGCTACCGGGCTACAAGTGCATTGAATATCACCGTATTGTCCACCGGAAGTCTTAAATATGGACTCATTGTGGATGAACTACATGATTCCGAAGAGATTGTGGTAAAACCACTGGGACGTCATCTGCAGCACTGCAAAGCATATGCCGGTGCCACCATCATGGGGGATGGTCGCGTTTCTCTTATCCTGGATGTGGCTAATATTGCCGAGATGGCCGGGGTTCTGCCCATGGAAGAAGAAGATATTTCCAGACTGATGCACCAGACCCGGGGCAAGGCATCCGCGTCCCATAAAAAAACATCTTCCCTTCTCATCTTCATGGGCGGAGCAGCGGAGCAGTTTGCCGTTCCCCTGAATCAGGTGGTGAGAATAGAAAAAATTGCTTCAAAGGAAATAGAAACCATCGGACAGATGCGGGTGGTGCAGTCCCGGGGGAAAACCCTGCCCCTTTTCAGTGTGGATGAAGTTATCAAGGTTGCGCCTCTGTCATCACTGGAGAATTTTATTGTTATTGTATTTGAATGCAACGACAGGGACGTGGGGCTGCTTTGTTCAGGACCTGTGGATTCCGTTAATACGGACAAGGCAATTGATGAAAAAACATTGAAAAAACAAGGTGTTTTGGGATCTGTTGCCATTCATGATCATACCACCATGGTGATCAATATTGTTGAAATGATGCACTTGCTTCAGCCCCGGTGGATGCAGCAGGACGAAACCAGAGCGCCCATGCCATATTCTCCCCAGGGTCCCACCATATTGATTGCCGAAGATTCCGGTTTTTTCAGAAATCAGATTAAAGGCTACATTGAGGCCGAGGGATATCATGTTATTGCAGCCGAAGATGGTCAGATTGCACTGGATCTGATAAAGAAGCATATTGATGAGCTTTCCCTTGTGGTTACGGATTTGGAAATGCCAAACCTGGACGGATTTGCATTGACAGAAAAAATCAAGACAGATCGCCGCTATGCCCATCTGCCGGTGATTGCCCTTTCCACCTTGGCCGATGATGCCAATATGGCAAAGGGGGATGCTGTGGGGGTGGATGATTATCAATTGAAACTGGACAGGGAAATGCTTTTAAAGAGTATAAAAAAGCAGATATACGGCGGTCGATGATCTGGACCTGGTCACAGGTCGGTCGTCATATGGGCCAACGAGGTCAGGGTAACGGATAGTTTGATCATGAAGGAGAATGGGAATGGGAATGAGAAAAAGTATTGTGGGCCTGAAGGCAAAATTTATCATGGCATTGCTTGCCGTGGGCGTAATTCCTTTTATTGTTCTGGGGGGAATTTCACACACCAATGCCGTAAACGCCCTGACAGAACAGGCATTTAATCAATACAAGAGTATCCGGAACCTTAAAAAGAGTCAGATGGAATTGTTTTTTGCAGGCTGCCTGGGGGATGTGGACATGATGGCCCATACCCCCTATGTCATTGATGCATACAAATCCTTTCGAAATGGATTTTTAACAGGGGGGGGGTTTTCCGGGGGACAGTTCCGGGGGCTTAAAGGTGGGCATTTTGAAGCTCCGGATATTTATATTTCTGCCCATAACCGTTATTTTTCTCTGTTTGAGTATCACATGAAACACCATGGGTACGCAGATGTCTTTTTGCTGGATGTGCTCCAGGGAAATATTGTATTTAATGTGAACAAGAATGCTGATTTCGGACAGCGGGTGACGGCCATGGATTCTTCACTCAAGGCCGTGTGGCAGATGGCAGTGCAGGGTAAGGAGGCTGTTTCTGATATTCGCCCCTATGAACCTTATGAAAACATGCCTGCCCAGTTTATGGCCGCCCCCATCCGGGAGGAGGGAACCATCATTGGTGTGCTTGCCGTGCAGATTTCCATTGGAACTATCACCCGTATCATGTCCGACCGAACAGGCATGGGCAGGCTGGGAGAGGTTTTTATGGTGGGACCAGATAAGCGCATGCGCTCGGATGCGTTTCTGGATACTGAAAATCGAACGGTCACTGCCTCCTTTGCCCAAGCTGAAAAAGGCAGGGTGGATACCCAGCCGGTGCGGGAAGCGCTGGCAGGACAAACCGGGGAGATGATAAGTGTGAATTACAATGGCAACACGGTTCTGTCTGCCTATACTCCTTTGCAGGTTGGCAATACAACCTGGGCTGTCATCGCCCAAGTCCACAAATCCGAAGCCCTGGCACCGGTGGTACGTCTGCAGAAAACCATGGGGATGGTCGGCGCAGGGGGCATTGTGTTAATTGTGCTGTTTGCTTTTTTCTTTGCTGAATCCATCACCCGACCTTTGAAAATGGGCACCCAATTTGCCGAGAAAATGGCCGGGGGAGATTTCACCCAGATGCTCGATATCCATAGACGGGATGAGATAGGTGTACTTGCCGATGCCTTGAATAGCATGATAAAAGGGCTTCGTTCTTTGTTTAAGGAACTGGCCCAGGGTGCTGACACCCTTTCCAGTTCTTCCACTCAACTGTCTGCCATATCCAGTCAGATGTCAACGGGGGCAGAGCAGACCTCCACAAGATCCAATACCGTTGCCGCGGCATCAGAGGAGATGAGCACCAATATGACCTCCGTGGCGGCAGCCACCGAAGAGGCGTCCATAAACATGAATATGGTGGCAGCGGCGTCAGAGCAGATGACCGCCACCATCAGTGAAATAGCAGAGAGTGCTGAAAAGGCAAGAAACATTACCCACACGGCGGTGACAGAAGCAAGGGAAGCTTCGACCACCGTTGATCAATTGGGGGTTGCGGCCCGGGAAATCGGTAAGGTGACGGAATCCATCACCGAAATTTCCGAGCAGACCAATCTTTTAGCCCTCAATGCCACCATAGAGGCGGCCCGGGCCGGTGATGCCGGTAGGGGCTTTGCCGTTGTGGCCAATGAAATCAAAGAGCTTGCCAAACAGGCGGCCCAGGCCAGTGATGAAATAAAGAACCGTATCAACCGCATACAGGCATCCACCGATGGCACTGTATCCCAGATTGGACGTATCACAGAGGTGATTAACCAGGTTAACGATATTGTCTCCACCATTGCCGCTGCCGTGGAGGAACAGTCTGTGACCACCCGGGAAATTGCAGGTAATGTCACCCATGCAGCCCAAGGCATGGCCGAGGTGACGGAAAACGTGGCCCAGAGTTCCACTGTGGCCGCAGAGATTGCCAGGGACATTGCCCAGGTGAACCAGTCTGCAGATGAAATTTTCACCAGCAGTTCCCAGGTCAGTGACAGCGCCGATGCCTTGAGTCATCTGGCGGAAAGATTGAAAATAAGAGTGGGCCGGTGCAAAATACAATGAAATCCAAGCGTGACAAAAGCCTTCCTCCCCGCATGGGGACAGTGACCACCTTTTACGTTGGCACGGCCCTTTGCGGCATTGATATACTCACCATCCAGGAGGTGAACAAACTTATGGATATCACCCCGGTGCCCCTGGCCCAGGATTATGTGGCAGGTATTATAAATCTGCGGGGGAAGATTGTAACGGTGATTGACCTTGGAAAAAGACTGGGGCTTTTTTCCGGTGCTGGAAATGTGCCTGTTGTGCCCGGACGAAATGTCATTGTTCATTACAGGGACGAACTCATCGGGCTTATGGTCACTGCCATTGGGGAAGCCATTGCCGTGGACTGGAACCTTATGGATGCCCCCCCGGGAAACCTTCGGGGAGTTCAGGGAAATTTTTTTAAAGGCGTTATTAAACAGGCCGGACATCTGATCGGGGTGCTGGACCTGGAAGCGGTGTTGTCATGATTGTCGGGAAAAATCTTCGGGTGCTGGTGGTGGATGATTCGGTGGTATATCGTATGATGATTTCCGATGTGCTTTCGCAACTGCACGGAGTGGAGGTGGTGGGCACTGCCCATAATGGCAGGGCAGCCCTGGCCAAGGTGGCTTCATTAAAGCCGGATCTGTTAACGCTTGATATTGAAATGCCCGTTATGGATGGGCTGGAGGTTCTCACCGAGATGGCCCGACGTTTTCCCAGGGTGGGGGTCATTATGGTCTCGGCATCTGCCGGAGAAGGTGGAAAAAAAACCATCCACGCACTGGAGCGGGGAGCCTTTGATTTTGTTATCAAGCCAGGGGAAGCTAGCCATGGGGAAAACAGAGAAAAGCTCCGTCAGGGGCTGGCCCCCATTGTTCGCAACTGTGCCCGCATGCTGGAAATTCGCTCCATTCTGGGTAAGAGGTCTGACACTAGGGACCTCTCACCGTCTTTATCCATGAAATCTGAAAGAAAAGATTTTGTTTCTCCTGCTGTTGGAATGGCCCGCCGGAGCCGAAAAAAATCCCGGGTGGTGGGCATTGGTGTTTCCACAGGTGGCCCCAAAGCCCTTCAAACGGTGTTGGCAGCCATTCCCCCTGACATCGACATTCCCATTCTCATTGTGCAGCACATGCCACCTTTATTTACCCATGCCCTGGCCGAGAGTCTGAACAATCAGTCACCCATCCATGTCAAAGAAGCCCTGGAAGGCGATGTTCTGGCACCGGGAACGGCATATATTGCCCCGGGGGGCCGCCACATGAAGGTGGTTGCCCGGGGGCCTGAAAAACAGCTGGTGATTCACATAACCGATGATCCACCGGAAAACGGATGCAGACCCTCAGCGGATTATTTGTTCCGGTCCGTGGCAGAACATTTCGGTGCTGCAGCCACAGGCGTCATCATGACCGGCATGGGCCATGACGGGGCAGAAGGCTTGAAAATCATGAGCAGAAAAGGGGCAGCTATCATCGCCCAGGATGAAAAAACCAGCGCAGTGTTCGGTATGGCCAGAAATCCCATTGCCTGGAAGATTGTGGATGTGGTGGCACCCCTTGAGCGGTTGTCTTTTGAAATACTTAAAACAGTGAGGTAGGCAGGTAAGAAAATTTTGAACTCCCCATTGATGCTGGCGGGAGGAGAAAATTGCTTTTTGCCGCCATGACCCATGGTAAAAATAACTTCAGATGAATGTGTACTTTTATCAAATTATCTCCGGAGGGTTTCGGGCATTGATATTGATCCGTCCAAGGCATATCTTTTTGAAACTCGCCTTGGGGGAATGGTGGAAACCCTCGGCCTTTCTTCCTATAAAGCCCTTCATGATATGGCTCGGTCCGATGGTACAAAGGCCCTGGAACATGAGATTGTTGATAATATTTCAACCAATGAAACCCTGTTCTTCCGGGATGATAAACCCTTTCAGCTGCTTCAACACAAGTTGATCCCGGATCTTATCGACAAACGCCGGGTCCGGGGCCGGACAGGACCGGTTCCCATCCGCATCTGGAGCGCGGCCTGTGCCACAGGCCAGGAAATATACAGCATTGCCATGGTGTTAAAAGATCTGCTGACGGATATGTCCGGTTATGACATATATCTTCTGGGCACAGACATTTCAGGAACAGCCATTGCAAGGGCAAGCCTGGGCAAATTCACCAGCTTTGAAATGGGACGCGGTTTGCCCCGGAAACAGCAGGACAGGTATTTTACCCGCCAGGGCAACCACTGGATGGTTAAAGATGAGATCCGGGCCATGGTGTCATTTCGGAAAATGAACCTGCTTCATCCATTTACTTTCATGGGGCGGTTTGACATTATTTTATTACGGAATGTGGCAATTTATTTTAATTTGGAAACCCGCAGAGATTTGTTTGAAAAAATTATCCGGATCATGGCCCGGGACGGGTATCTGATTATCGGTGCCACAGAATCCTTGTCAGGTATAAGTGATGCCCTGGTACCCAGACGACATCTTCAATCCATATTTTATGAACGCTGCTTGAACAAGCAGGCTTGATGTCTGATGAGTTCCAAATTCTCCTTTTTCATGCCACATGTGATGCTTTAAATCTTTAACAGAAGACATTGTGGGGCGGCAAATTGGAGAACCTGTCACTGACGAGTTAATGGCAGACGTGGTATTTAACGAACATGTATTTTTTTAAACGATTTCAAGTCAATGAGTCGCTGCAAGACCAGTAAAAAAGGAATGATAACAGATGGCTGATCCAATGCGGATACTGGTGGTGGATGACAGTTCCATGGTGCGAATGACCCTGCGTGAAGAACTTGAAGCCGGGGAATACGAAGTGATGGAAGCCGCCAATGGCCTGGAAGCGCTGGTTAAAATTTCCGGACCAAAGCCCCCGGATCTCATGACCCTGGATGTGGAAATGCCCCGCCTTAATGGCTGGGACACCTGTAAACGACTGCGAAGTCCCCACTATGCACGCCTGATGATTCACAAAAAGGACGGACGATTGCCCGTTGTTTTTGTTACCAGCCAGGACAACATGGAGGATCGTAAAAAAGGATTTGAAGTGGGGGCTGCGGATTTTATCCCCAAACCCTTTGCCAAAGGCGAACTGCTGGAAGCAGTGGACCGGATTTTAAAGCCGGTCTCCCTGTCCGAAGGCATGACGGCCCTGGTGGTGGAGGACAATACCCTTGCCAGAAAAATTGTGGCCGATGCCCTGGTCCAGGAAGGGCTTCTTGTCATTGAGGCCGAAGACGGACAGGAAGGGTTTGAGGTGTTCAGTAAACGGGCAGATGACATTGATGTGGTGATCACCGATCTTTTCATGCCCCGCATGAACGGGGATGTGCTGTCCCGGAAAATCCGCAAAGAGCTTGACCGGTGGGATCTTCCCATCATCTGTCTTACAGCAATGCCTGATCAGTCAGAGCTTTTAAAGGTGTTCAAGGCAGGGGTATCCGATTATCTGGTAAAACCCTTTGCCAAAGAGGAGCTGCTTGCCCGTATCACTGTGCACCTGGAACGATATCGCCTCAGCCGGCAGCTGAAAGAAAAAATTGAAGCCCTTAAGCAGTCCAATGAAAAAATCCGGAAACTGTCCATCACCGATCCCCTGACGGGCTGTTATAACCGCAACTACATGACCCAGCATCTGCCCAAGGAGTTGAAACGCACCCAGCGATATGACTGCCCCATTTCCCTGATCCTCACGGACATTGATCTTTTTAAAAAGGTTAACGATACCTGGGGGCACAGTGCCGGAGATCAGGTACTCATCGCCTTTGTTGAGATCCTTAAGGAGACCATAAGGCAGGATCTTGACTGGGTGGCCCGGTATGGGGGTGAGGAATTTCTTATCGTACTGCCGGAAAGCGATTATAAGGCCGCCGTCATCTGCACCGAGCGGTTACGTCAGGCCGTGGAAGACCTTGTCATCACCCACGAGGGGCATACCATTCCCATCACGGCAAGTTTCGGGGTCACCTGCCTTGATCCCGGTGCCGTTGATGTCTGTTCCCCGGATCGCCTCATTGACACCGCCGATAAATATCTGTACCAGGCCAAGGAGAACGGCAGGAATCGGCTGGAGGGGGGGATGTTTGTACCAGTTAAATAGGGTTCAGGGATTCAGCACGTATTGATTTGGCGTTTATTTATCGGCCATCTTTATGGCGATCTCTTTAAATTGCTCCAGTTCTTCAAGAAAAGCATCCACCACCCGGGGGTCAAAATGAGATCCCCGTCCTTCCACAATGATATCCCGGGCCTTGGTGTGGTCAAAAGAGTCTTTGTATACCCGTCTGGAGGTCAGGGCATCATATACATCTGCCACGGCCATGATTCTGGCGGACAGCGGTATTTCATCCCCCTTTAGCCCCTGGTTGTAGCCGGACCCGTCCCATTTTTCATGGTGGCATCGGATAATCTCTTTGGATACCTTTAAAAAAGAGGTGTCTCCGTCAATTCCCGAGACCTTTTCCGCCTCTTCAATGGCCAGCCAGCCGTGTTCCGTGTGTTTTTGAATTTCCTTGAATTCATCTTCCGTCAGTTTCCCAGGCTTTAAAAGAACGGCATCGGGAACCCCCACCTTGCCGATGTCGTGCATGGGGGCGGATTTAAACATGACTTCAATGGTGTGGTCATCCAGAAGAGAGCTGAATTCAGGGGATCGACGCAGTCTTTGGGCAAGTATTTTCACAAATATGGCGGTGCGGCGGATGTGCATCCCGGTTTCCTTGTCCCTTGTGGCTGCAAGGGAAGTGATACCGATGAGGGTCAGGTTCTGGGCTGCCACCATTTCCTTTGTTCTTCTGAGCATTCTTTTTTCTTCCATTCTGAACCGGATGACAGTTAACATAGAGAAGGTGACAAACAAGGTTATCAGCGGGTAGGTCATTGAAATGAAGATCTGCATTTTACGCAGAAAAAGCAGTTCCATGAACCAGAGCCCTGTTGTTATGGCGGTAAGTGAAAGGGTGCAGGGCCATGGCTTTAAGTGAATGAGCATGAACGTGCATGAAATCCCGGTTAAAAGGATCATGAACCACTCCATGCCCATGGCCCAGGAGGGGTGGTACAGAAGATTTTTGTTCAGGATATTATCCAGTGCCGTGGCATGGATGCCCACCCCGAAAAAATATTGTTCCAGGGGTGTGGTGTGGTGATCTCCAAGACCCGAGGCAGAGGCACCCATGAAAACGATCCGGTTTTTCATTATCGCAGGGTCTGCTTTTCCCAGCAGCAGGTCTCCTGCAGACAGGGTTGTGAAAGCAGATGTTTTTTTACGAAAATGTAAAAGCAAATTTCCCTGGGGAGTCACCGGTATGGTGAGATCCTTAATGGAAACGGATATAAGCCCTGTGGGGCCTGCTTCAAGAGACACTTTGTCCACGTCCATGGCCAACATGAGGGTGGCAAGGGATAGACTGGGGTAAAATTTGTCCTTGTAACCTGTGATAAAAGGGGTGTGCCGGATGACTCCGTCGTTATCAACCAGGGCATTGACAAATCCGCTTCCTTTGGTTGCCTGTATAAAAAGGGGCAGGGCTGTGAGCATACCATTCCATGGAGAAAACCTCTGGAACAGGGCTGATTCCGGCACTGGGGAGACAAGACGGGTATCAAGGGGCAGCACGCCCGAAGGTTGTCCCATGGTTTTTTCCCCAAGAAATTTGCTTGCCAGAATAAAGGGGCCCTGTTTCAGGACCTGGGCCAGGATCTGATCACTATCAAGGATGGTGTCCGCCGATGGCAGTGGGGCAATAGATATGCCTGAACGTTTTTCCAGAGCTTTTAATGCAAGATAAATGGAGGTTCTATCCGGCTCCGACAGCAGAATATCCATGCCCACGGCCTGGGGCGATCCCTGGAGAATGATGGTGCAAAGCCGGGCAAGAAGATCCCGGGACCAAGGCCATTGACCAAATGCTTCAAGGCTTTTGTCATCAATATCCACGATAACGGGCTGGGGGGTTCCCCGGTCCCTGAGGGAAAGGTGCATGACATCATAGAGCTTTTGGTCCAGAAACGTTACAAAGGCAGGGCGGTACACAAAAAGACCCATGAAAAAAAGGGTGATCAGACAGCCTGTCTTGAGAATGGTTTTCATACCCCGGGAATAGCCTGGATATTTCCGGGTGCCAATCATGTGGTATTCCCTTTTCATCTTACAATAACTTCAACCCGGCGGTTTCTGGGTTCAGGAACATCATCCGCCGTGGGAATCAGCGGATTTCCCTCTCCATGGGAAGTTGCATGAATAAAGCGGGCCTCAATGCCCTGGTCCACCAGAAGGGTAAGTACCCGCTGGGCCCGTTTTAAAGAAAGGGCAATATTGGCATCCTCATTGCCCACCCGGTCTGAATGGCCGGATACGCTGATGTCCATGGATGAGCGTTTTTTTATTTCGGTTATAATTTCAGAAAAGCGGGTTAGGGAGGGTTCTGTGAGAACATCAGATCCGGACTTGAACTCCAGAATAAATGTGGCGGGCAGAGACGGTTCTGCATCTAACACCGTGGCAAAGCGTTTTTTTATCTCTTTTTCTTCAACGGGAACCGGTGGTGGTGGGGTAAATTGCTGGCGCAGGGTAACCCCGTAACCCGCCTGATCAATTTGTGTGGTGCCATGGGGGTTTGTGATTTCCACCTTGCCCACATGGTTGTCATGATCCGGCAGCAGCACCACTGTGGTTCTGTTGCACGAACATCCCGTAGAGAAAACCAGCAGTGCCAGCATTGGCAATGTGCAATACTGTCGAAACCATTGCCGGGGCCGGGGAGTCAGGGATATCTGTGGGAGGGGGGGGACCGATATTGTTAAATTAAGTTTTGATCTCATTTAACCTTTCCTTTTTTATATATATGAAAATGTCCACAGCAAAAGCTCCCAACGGGTGGCCGTTTGGGACGGTATAATGCCATTTTCATCATTTGTTGTATCCGCGATAGAGATGTCCATTGTGTGAGAAATAAGAAAATTCACAGGGGTCAGGGGTGTACTTCCACCAGAAAACGAGTGCCGCGAACGGCAATGGTACCATCTGGGGTCTGGATTTTCACATTGTCCGGTGCTATTTTTGCGATGACACCGGACAAAAAAAGAAAGGTACCCCTGAGCATACGGGTTACCAGGGAATATTCATAAACGCTGGGGTTGAAGATAAATTCCGTCATGTCCATGGTGCTGTCCGGGCCAAGACAGATGATGGTGTCATCCTGCAGTATCATGCTGGCGGAGCCATCTTTACCAGATTGAATCTGGTCCAGGGGGTAAATTTTGTCCCCGGTTACTGCTGTTATTTTATTCGCCTGGCGCTGGACAAACACCTCGCCTGACACGTTTTTAAAGCTTCCGCAAGGGAGAAGTTCTCTTGCCCAACAGGGGCTTATGGTGCCAATGAACATGGAAAAAATACAAAATATTACGATGCTTCTCATGGATAAATCCTTTCTGGTACTGCATACCCAAGTGCCATAAGCCAGGGGGGGGAGAACCTGTGCCAGGGCTCATAATCGGGCGGGTGCGGGGGGCCGAGGTATGTTTTAGGAGGCTGAGATCAGCAGACCCTGTACTTTAAAAGCACCACATCCGCCTCAAGGGCATCCACACCCAACAGGTTTAATTTTAGATCAAGTTCTTGACTGAAAAGTGCCAGCCCTTGGCCAAACAGCCGTGGAGCAAGGGTTAGATGCACCTCATGGATCAGGCCCTGGCGGGCAAACACCGAGTTTACCTGGGCACCGCCAATGAGAGCCACCTCGTTATATCCGGCTTTCTCAAGGTCTTTAAGAATGTCTGCCGGTGACTGATCGGTGAATTGCAGATTCTCTTTGTTTTGTTTGCCTTTCAGGGTGCGGGTCATGACAATGTTGTGTCTGTCGGGTAGGGGGCGACCGATGGTATTAAAGGTGTTGTTTCCCATGATCATGGCCCCGGTCCTGCGGGTTATTTGAACAAAGTAGCGTTTGTCTGCCGATCCGGTCCAGTCCACGGGATCGGTGGCATGGCGTGCGATTTTGCCATCCAGGGTCATGGCCATTACCAGAATTACGTTCACAGCTATTATCCCTTTTTTTTAAGATTTCTGGGAGTTGCTCACAGCACAGATCCTTCTTTTTCTTGCAATGGCCAGGGTTCATTTTCTTTTTCTTCCGCAAGGTAACAGAACCGGTCCCATTTCATTTCTTTTCCCGAAACCGGGCAGCGCAGGGTCATTTTCAGCTCCCCCACCTCCTTAACCTCCCAGTCACCTCGCCGTCTGGAGCCGACGATTCTGATTTTTTGTCCTGGCTTGAGTTCATAGGGTTTAAAAATAGTCACGGTATGGGACATGTGCGCCTCCATTTTTTTTAAATTTTGGACAGTTATTGAAGTTGGGCTTCAAGATAGGTCAGCCGACGTATTTGAAGGGGTAACAGAATCAAACGGGCAGGGGTTATGACCAAGCCCGTAATTTTTAATGCATAGGGCGGATGCCAATACCTATCATCCAATACCTGCTTTTTTACATAAAATCAAGCACCAGCAATTTTAATTTATCCGGGCTATTCAAAGACGGATCTTTCAAAACTTGTTCAAACAGATGATCCAGGATTTTGCCGATGTTTGTTCCCGGTCCACAGTTGAGAAGGGTCATGATTTCGTTTCCGTTGATGGCAAGGCCAGCCCGGGTGAATTCCCGGTGCCCGTGCAGGGCCTGGGCTTCGTGGATTTTCTGTAGTCGGATTTTGATTTCAGAAAGGGTGTAGGGTCGTTTGGCAAGGTTAGCTGCCTTGTCGGCGATGCGCATGCGCATGAATTCCCGGTGGGAGACGTCGTGTGCCGCCAGGAATGCCAGCAGACGTCTCACGGCCCTGGGAGTGCTTTCTTCGGTGAGGGGACGCATGTGAACTCGCACCATAGCCTTTATGAAATCCACCTCTTTGGTGTTGAAACGGAGAGTTTCAAGATCCTGAATAATGGCTTTCTGCATGGTTTCATGATTTTTAAAGCTTAATTTGTTATTTTCCAGGCGGGCTGCATCAAACTTACCGGCATCATGGAGAAATCCGGCAAGTCTCAGTAACGGGTCCCGGGGGGAAAGGGCATCTCCCACCATCAGGCAGTGTTCAAAAACAGTTTCTCCGTGGTGGGGGCCGCCGTCAAGTCCCACGCACCGATTCAGGCAGGGGAAGATGTATTGCAGCAGATCTGTGTCACTCAAGGCCTGGAAAAAAACCGATGGCTTCCCAAGGGTCATGGCCTTCATGATTTCAAGGCGCAGTCGCTCAGGTGCCGTGGACGTGGACAATAATGGGGCGTGTTTTCTGATGGCCTGGAACGTCTCCGGAAAGAAGTCTCCTTTAATAGCTGCCTTGAACCTGCAGGCCCGGGCCATTCTAAGGGGGTCTTCCATGATTCTGTGTTCGGGGGTTCCGGTGAAGCGGATGATTTTTTCCCGGAGATCTTTTTCTCCGTTGAAGGGATCAATGATATCGCCGGAAATCGGGTCAAGGGCCATACTGTTGATGGTGAAATCCCTTGCTCCAAGATCTGCCAGGGGGAAACACTCGGTTTCTTCCGGGCATCGTTGGGGGGCAACCTCCACCCCGTTGATCAGAAAAACCGGAAAGGTTTTACCGGCCAACCTGGGGGTATCTTTCCGGAATATTGATTTAAGGGTGTCCGGTGGGCAATTGGTGACAATGTCATGGTCTGCAGGCCTTTTATTCAGACGAAAATCTCGGACGCAGCCGCCCACAAGAAATGCCTTGAATCCGGCATGGTCAAGGCTGTTGATGATCTTTTCAACAGGAGCAGGTAGGTCCATGGGACCAGATGTTTCAACCAACAGAGGCCTCCATGAGAACGCCTGCCAAAAGAAATACGGATACCAGGCTGTTGATATGAAAAAAGGCAATATGGATGCGGGACAGGTTGTCGGGATGTACCAGTCGATGTTCAATAATTAACAGAACACCGATGAGGCCAAGGAAAAAGAAAAAAACAGGATGCATGTCAAAGCTTATGGCCATGGCCCCCAGGAAAATCATGGTGGCCACGTGGAGCAGGGAAGATATGGTCATGGCATTTTTGGGGCCCAGAAGTGCTGGCAGGGAGAAAAGTCCCTGATTCCGGTCAAAATCAATGTCCTGGCAGGCATAGAGAATATCAAATCCGGCAATGTAGGTCATCAGGGCCAACGTCAGGAAAATCGGTGTTGGGCTGACCGCGCCGGTTACGGCAATCCAGGCCCCCAGGGGGGCAAGTGAGATGGCAAATCCAAGATAAAGATGGCAATACATGGTGAAACGTTTGGTGTAGGAATAAAAAAGCAGAAAGAAAAGCACCGGAAATGACAGCCAGAAGCAAAGCGTTCCCAGCATAGCCGCTGCAAATATAAAAAGGGCGGCAGATGCCCACACAAAGCGGGTGGCCTCCTTGCCGGACAATTTTCCGGAAGGGATTTCTCTGATGGCGGTGCGGGGATTTTTACCGTCCATTGGGGCATCAACGATGCGGTTAAACCCCATGGCGGCGGATCGTGCCCCCACCATGGCAAGGAATATCCACAACAGATCCGCCATGCGGGAAGGATGGTTACGCCAAGCCATGACCACGGCGGAAAGGGCAAAGGGCAGGGCAAAAACAGTGTGGGAGAATTTGATCATTTTGCCATAGCTCAGAATTTTTTCTTTTATTTTTGAAAGCATTGATATTTTTTCCTTGGCTAAAACAGGGGTGATGTGATTTTTTGGGGTTCTGGGTTCTGGGTTCTGGGTTCTGGGTTCTGGGTTCTGGGTTCTGGGTTCTGGGTTCTGGAGTTAAAAAATGCCATGGAGGGGGGCTCTGCATTGGGGGCATTCTCCCGGAATGGTCATGCGGTTATCTGTCGTGTAAGCGGTGCGTTTGATCAGTGGGGCACCGCAGGCATTACAGAAGGTACCTTCATGGCCAAGGTGCGGCGCATTTCCGATGTAAACATGTTTCAGACCCGCTTTTTTCCCTTCCTGGAAGGCCATTTTAAGACTGGCATCCGGGGTGGGGGAGAGCTGGTTCATATGGTGACAGGGGTAAAAACGACTGATGTGCCATGGGGTTTCTGTTCCCAGTTTGTCTGCAATAAAGGTGGCCATGGCATGTATTTCACTCTTATCATCGTTGTGTCCCGGGATGAGAAGGGTGGTGACTTCCACCAGAATGCCAAGGGATTTCATGAGGATCAGGATCTGTTTCACCGGTTCGAGCCGGGCGCCGCACAGGTTTTTATAAAAGCTATTATTAAAGGCTTTCAGATCCACATTTGCCCCGTCGAGATAGGGGGCTGCTGCATGAATGACTTCGGGGGACATGTAGCCGTTGGTCACAAAGAGATTTAAAAGGCCGTCTTCTTTGGCCAGCATGGCCGTTTTCAGGGCAAGCTCAAAATATACTGTGGGTTCCGTATAGGTGTAGGCAATGCTGCTACAACCGTTGTTAACGGCTTGATCTACCAGCTCCCGGGCAGTTGTTCTGACGCTTCTGCCCGGAGATGCGTATTGGGAAATATCGGCATTCTGGCAGAAACTGCAGGTAAAGTTGCACCCGGCAGAGGCAATGGAAAATGCTGAGCTGCCGGGTTTTACATGAAAAAATGGTTTTTTTTCAATGGGATCAATTGCCCTTGCAACGATGAAGGGATAGACAATTGCGTAAAGATCACCATTTCTGTTTTCCCTTACCTTGCACTTGCCATGGGATCCGGCCTGGACCACACAAAAATGGTGGCACATCCCGCATTTTACACGATCATGGGATAATTTTTCATAGAAAAGTGTTTTCATGTTTCTCCGTAGTGATTCCCCGGGCAAATCCGGTCACTTGGCCACAGGGCCGTTTTCTGGAAATTTTCAGTGACAGGGGCCGGGTACGAAAGCGGGGAACCGGAATGATGGTCATGCCGATCATGGTGCCCCATGGAGATTTTTGCACCAGGGCAGATTTTTCCATCCAGGCTGCCGGGCGACTCCGGGTAAAGGGAAACTGCTGGGTGGTGTTCCAGTAAACAGGGACTGGCCCCATGATGGCAAAGATTATTTTTTTAAGTTCCCCGATGCCGAAAAATCTCCCATGGGAAAGGGTGTTATGGCAGAAAAAACCCTTGATTCGGCGGTGTATGTTTAAAGGAGCAAATTTATTTAATACCCCGATGAAAACTTTATCCCGGGTCACCCGGCAGGCCTCTTCAATGGCCTTGGCCGGGCGATCCATGAATTCCAGGCTGGTCATGAAGACAGAGTAATTAAAGGAGTTGTCTTCAAAGGGAAGGCCTTCGCCAAAGGCCCTGTGAAGTTCCAGTCGGGTTCCGAACCGGTCCAGGGCCATATCCAGCATATAGGGAGAAGGGTCCACACCGGTTACCTGCAGGCCATGGGCCATAAATGCAGGGGCACACCTGCCCCAGCCGCATCCGATATCCAGTATACTTCTATCTGCCAGCGGAGAGAGCATCTTCATCATTAACGCCGTCTGCAGTTGAAAATCATACTGCTGCCCCGCCTGTTCACACCAGGTCAGGTGGGCGTTGGTATCATTGAAATCAAATATATATCCCATGGCAGATATTGTAAGCCCTGGAAGGGTAAGATTCAAGGGGATTCTTTGAGAGTGGGAAATGTGGATGCTGCTTGCTGGAATCAGGGCTTGATTTTTGGGGTAAATATGGGGTGCTGTCCAGACAGTTACCGGGCAAATCCGAATATTTAGTTTTTGTATTCAATATCTTTATGTCCGGATAAGGGGGAATAGATGCTTTCAATTTGACAACCACAGTGGGTGATTCTATTCTATTTAATTTAAATAAAACCCACATGTCCTGGCGGACACAACGAAGATAGGGTTGTAGACGCGGA